>JASHTQ010000175.1 GCA_030040475.1 Streptosporangiaceae bacterium | reverse complement strand
GTGACCGGCGGTGCCGGTTTCGTGGGTGCGACGCTGGTCCGCAGGCTGGTCGCCAGCGGCTACCGGGTCCGCGTGCTGGACAACCTGAGCACAGGCGACGCCGCGCACCTGGCCGGCGTCGACGCCGAACTGGTCAAGGGCGACATCCGCGACGCCGCCGCGCTTGACGACGCGCTTGCCGGAATGCCCGCGGTCATCCATCTGGCCGCGGCCGGCTCGGTGATCGGCTCCGTCCAGGATCCGGGCATGAACTTCGAGGTCAACGTGCTCGGCACGTTCCGCGTCCTGGACGCGGCGCGACGGGCGGGCGTCGAGCGCGTGGTGCAGGCGTCGACCGGTGGGGCGCTGATCGGCGACGCCACGCCGCCCGTCAACGAGGCGTCCCTGCCCAAGCCGATCTCGCCCTACGGGGCGAGCAAGCTGGCCGGCGAGGGCTACGCGCACGCGTTCGCGAAGACATACGGGCTGCGCACCGTCGCGATCAGGTTCGGCAACGTGTACGGGCCATGGTGCGCCCGCAAGCGCGGCGTGATCAACGTCTTCTTCGAGTCGCTCCACTCGGGCGTGCCCCTGATCATCTACGGCGACGGGACGGCATCCCGCGACTACGTGCACGTGGACGACATCTCCAACGCCCTCCAGCTCGGGCTCGAGAAGGATGTCCCGGGCGGCACGGTGCTGCACGCCGCGTCGGGCGTCGAGACCGCGCTCAGCGATCTGGCCGACCTGTGCCGCCAGGCCGCGGGAGTCCCCGGCCACCCCATCGAGTACCGGCCCATGCGGGTCGGCGAGGTGGGCCGCAACTTTGCCTCCTACGACCTGGCAAGCCAGATGCTGGGCTACAAGCCGACGGTCGCCCGCGAGGTCGGCATCCCCCGGACCTGGCAGTGGTTCCAGGAGGAAGTCTTCCGGGTCCCGCTCCGATTACCGAGCTGGTTACGGTCATACTTTTGACCATGACCGTCTGCCGAACATGAGCAGACGCGCAAGCTCCGTGAGCGCCGTAGCGGATCCGCAGCGGATGAGGCGGTCGTCTCAGCCCTCGACGCCGGGCCGGCACGTCGTATGATGGGACTCATTGCGGACCACGCTGGTCAGGCACCGGAGATCGACGCGGAGGCCCAGATGAACCAGCAGCCAGCGGACCTGCCCCGGTTCGTCCAGATCGTCGGGCGGTACCGGAGCCTGGTCGGGATCTTGGCGGTGCTGGGCCTGCTCGTCGGCGTTGTCCTCGCCGCGCTCAACCCGCCGCTGTACACGAGCAAGGCGCTCGTCTTGTACCAGCCGACCTGTCCGGCCGGATCTATCTGCGGCGGACCCGAGTTCGCGCCGGGCGGCGCCCTGGTCAAGTCGCCGAGGACGCTGCCGGCCGGTGCCCAGGAGCAGCTGACCGCGGCGGGATATGTCCTGACGGTGCGGGCCGTTGGCGCGACCGCCGCGCAGGCAGAGGCCGCCGCCGACGCGGCCGCCCGCGGCCTCGCCGATGCCCGTGCCACCGGCTACCCGGGCGAGCAGGTGTCGGGGATGCTCGTCGAGCAGGCGACGACGGCAGCTCAGGCGCCGCAGCGGCTGTTCGGCGACGCGCTGCTCGGCGCGGTGCTCGGCGCGCTGCTCGGGATCATGGCGGCCCTTGCGGGCAGCCGGACGACCATTGACCCGATGACCGCTCCACGCGGATTCGGCGTCGGCGAAGAAGACAGGGCAACAGGGCGCGCGGGCGCGTACGCCCCGACCGGGGTATGGCTTTCGGAGCTGGCCCGAGAAAGCGTCGAGCGCAGGGCCGCCCTGGATGCCTCTCTGGGCAGGTCCCAGGCGGATCCGCCGTAGTCAGCCGTCTCCCGCCGCACCCTTGGGGCCGTCAGGGACGCGGGATGCCCACCGGTTGATCAGGCCCGGTGCCACGGCGAGCAGTATCCAGAAGTACATGGCAGCGCTGGTGCTCCACCAGGACAGTCCGATCGACACGCCCATCACGACCGGTACTCCGGCGGAGCTCAGCCGCGCGGCCCGCGCCTTGGCCGCCGAGACCAGGCCCCTACGGCGCCCGGTGAGGATTATCGCCTGCGTGGCCAGGCTGGCGATGAGCAGGTTGGCGGCGAAGATGTCGACCGCGAGCGGGTTTGCCACGAAGGACCCGAGCAGGGCGCTGGTGAACGGCATCGCGGTGATCGTGAAGAGGAACGCGAAGTTCCACCACTCCAGGCCATCCTCATGGTCGCCGGCCAGCCGGAACACCCGGCGGTGCACGAGCCAGAACTGCGCGATGACGTAGAACGAGATCCCGTAGCTGATCAGCTCGGCTGAGCCCTTGCCGAGCTGGTCGGCCAGTTGGGTCGCCGAGTCCGGGTCGTGAAGCTGGCCGGGGGTGGGTAGCCGAAGCTGCAGGACGAGCAGGGTAAGGGCAATGGCGATCACGCCGTCGGACAGCTGTAGCAGGCGGTTCACCTGCGGCTCGTCGTTAGGCTGACCGGTGGTAGCAGGATCCGGGGACATCAATACCCGAGCATTCCAGATCTTCCGTCGCTACCCGGCCATCTGTGCCATGACTCGCCGCTGCGGCCGGCCCGCGCCGTATGGTGGGTCACCTGACCTGCTTGGGCGGCTGCACGCGGTAGAGCGTGGTAGAGCGCGGTAGAGGGAGACCAGATGACGCTGCTTGCCGACATCGAGCGCAGCAGACTGCGGGCGCTGGCCGCGGCGGATACGGTCACGGCCGGCCCGCTGCATGCCGACGATTACTGGCTCGTCACGCCGAACGGGTCGGAGATGACCAGGGACGACTATCTCGGCGCGATCGCGGCGGGGCGGCTGAGATACCAGGTGTTCGAGCCGGTTTCCGAGATGTCCGTGCTCGGCGAGGCGCCCGTGGCGGTCTTGCGGTACAAGGCACGCATCAGCTTTGACGACGGACCTGGCATCCTCTGCTGGCACATCGACTGCTACCGGCGCCGCGACGAGACGTGGCAGGTGGTGTGGTCGCAGGCCACCGCGATCGTGCAGCGATGAGTTTGCCGCCCGGCACCCGTCTGTCATCAGGGGCGGCAGAACGAGAGGGGAGCCCACCGTGACCGATGACGCCGACCTGCAGCCGGTGGTAGCCGCCGAACTGCTGGCCCTCGCCGACCTGCTCGAGGAGGCAGGCGAGGCGCAGTGGGAGACGGCCTCGCTCTGCGAGGGCTGGCGGATCCGCGAGGTGATCGCGCACATGACGATGGCCGCGCGCTACCCGGAAGACGCGTTCATGGCCGAACTGCGCCGCCATGACTTCGATTTCGGCCGGCTGTCCAACGAGATCGCGGCCAAGGACGCCGGGCTGCCGGCCGGCGAACTCCTCGCCGACCTGCGATCCGACGTCATGCGGCACTGGGCGCCGCCGGGCGGGGGCTACCACGGCGCGCTCAACCACGCGGTCATCCACGGGCTGGACGTCACCGTGCCGCTCGGGGTGCCGCGCCGGTCGCCGGACGGGACGATCCGCATCGTCCTCGACGACCTCACCCAGGGCGGCATGCACCGGCACTTCGGCACCAGCGTCGACGGACGCAGCCTCCAGGCGACCGACCTCGACTGGTCGTACGGATCGGGACCCGCGCTGCGCGGCGAGGCCGGGGACCTGGCCGCGATGCTCTGCGGCCGGACGCTGCCGGCCGGACGGATCCAGGACGAGCAGCGCTAGCCCCGGTCCGTCCCGGCGGCCGGCCCGGCTACCGCCTGACGCGCCTCACGCG
>JASHTQ010000174.1 GCA_030040475.1 Streptosporangiaceae bacterium | reverse complement strand
CGCCCAAAGGCGGGCCAATCATGACGAACCGAGGAAGTCGGCCAGCACCAGGACCGGGGCGGCAACCTTCGCCAGCAGCCGCCCAGCGCCTGTTACACGGCCGACGGAACAGCAACCACGGGTCCGTTCGGTCCAAATTCAACGACCGCCATCGGCGCGGCCGGCCGGCTCTCAGGCGGCGGGCTGTAGGACGATGTCGAAATTGGCCAGGTGGAACGGGGCGTCCAGACCGTACCTCGCGGCCTCGGCCGGGTCGTCGACCTCGATGAAGTCGACGATCAGGCTCCGCTTCACCGCGAAGACGGCGTCGGATTCGATGTACTCGCTGCCCGCCACGAAGATGTGCGTGGTCAGCGGGCTATGGCCGCCCGCGGCCGCGATGAAGTGGATGTGCGCGGGGCGGTACGGGTGCCGCTTGGTCGCGGCGAGCAGCGCGCCGACCGGACCGTCGGTCGGGATCGGGTAGTAGGTGGGCACGACGGTGCGGAACCAGAACGCGCCGTCGGCGTCGGCGGTGAACAGGCCGCGGCCGTTGCCCGGCGGCTGGACGCCCGGCTGCTGGACGTCGTAGAAACCGTGGTCGCTGGCCTGCCAGACGTCCAGCTCGGCGGCGGGCAGCGGCGTGCCGTCGACCGAGAGCACCCGCCCTTTCACCACGCACTGCGGGCCCGTCCCGATCAGGTCGATGGTGTCGCCGAGTTCCCGGCGCGGGGAGACCGTCATGTGGAACGGACCAAGCACGGTCGCCTCGGTCGCGCCCGCCGACTTGCGGTGGTTGATCGTCTCCACCAGCATGGAAATGCCGAGCACGTCAGAGAGCAGGATGAACTCCTGCCGCTCGGCGTCGCATTTCTGGCCGGTCGCGGTGAGGAACTCGATCGCCTGCTCCCACTCCCCTATCGTCGGCTCGGCCTCCCTGGCGAAGGCGTGCAGGTGCTTGACCAGGCAGCCCAGCAACTCGCGCAGCCGGGGATCCGGGGTGCTCGCGAAGCTCTCGACGACCGCCGCGGTGGCGGTCTCCTCGGTGAAATCGGTGGCCATGACCGACAGGGTAAGTCCCGGTTCGGCCGGAGGTACAGATCTGAGGTAGGTCCCAGGTGCTGGAGCTTGTCCGGGTTGACCACGGAGCGGATCGCCTGTACCTGGCCGTCGGCGATGTCGAGCGTTACGACGCTGGCCACCCGGCCCGCGGCGTCGTAGATCACCGTGCCCGGCTGGCCGTTGACCAGGGCCGGCTCTCCGTACGCGCCGTCCTTCTGGCCACGGCGGAACAGCCCGAGGATAAACCGGGCGACCCGGTCCGGCCCGTGCAGCGCCTCGCGCCGGGCCTGGCCCTTGCCGCCGCCGTCGCCGACCATGACCACGTCGGGGGCGAGCAGGCTCAGCAGCGCGCCCAGGTCGCCGCCGGCAGCGGCGTCGAAGAAGCGGCGGGCCGCCTCGTCGCGCTGCTCGCGGGAGGCTTCGAAGCGGGGTTTGCCCTCGTCGACATGGTGCCGGGCGCGCACCAGGATCTGCCGGCAGTTCGGCTCGGACTTGCCGGTGATCTCGGCGATCTCGGCGTAGCCGTAGCCGAAGACCTCGTGGAGCAGGAACACGGCGCGCTCGGTGGGCGAGAGGCTTTCCAGCAGGACGAGGAAGGCCATGGACAGGGAATCGGACATCTCGGCGCGCTCCGCGGGGTCGGGTGCGGTCGCAGGGCCCAGCTCATCCGCGACGAGCGGCTCGGGCAGCCAGGTGCCCACGTAGGCCTCGCGGCGCACCCGCGCGGACCGCAGGTGGCTGATGGCCAGCCGGGTGGTGATCGTGGCGAGGTAGGCCTTGGGCGAGGCGACCTCGACGCCGTCGCGGAGCGCACGGGTCAGCCGCAGGAAGGCCTCCTGGACGATGTCCTCGGCGTCGCTGACGCTCCCGGTCATCCGGTAGGCGATCGAGAACATCAGCGACCTGGACTCCCAGTAGTCAGTCATGGCTCCGTGCTCCCTGGGCGCGTCTATCGGTTCTACCCGCTACGACGAGCCAGACCCGGCGGGCGTGACACCGGCTATTCGTTTTCTCCCGGATTCGAGCACTTGCTCCCCGCCGTTCCTACGCCGACAGAGGCGACGTCCTCGTAGACGCCGGTGTGATTCGAGGCGCCGGCGCCGTTATTGAACCAGTAACCGGACAGGCTGTCTGTCTTGAATCCCGCGTCGAAGCAGATCCATGGCGCCTCGTAATCGGGTCCGTAGTAAAGCCGTACCGGTGCGTCGGTGTTGTTCCAGAACGACTCGTCTATGTTGCGGCACTCGCCCAGGCCGCTCTCGCTGACATTCTTGGATATGCAGTCTCCCTCGAGGTCTATGTCGGCGTAGATGTTCCAGTCGCCAGAAACGGCGGCGGGGGTCGCGGCGGTGGAGTCGAGAGCGCGAACGGTCGGCGCCGTGTAGTGCTCCGCCGGCCGGGCGGCCTGCGCCGATGCGCTCGAAGAAGGCAGCAGTGAGACGGCAGTCAAGCTGGCCAGGGCGGCTACCATCCCGACGGCGGCCATGGGTGCTCTTTTCATCGTTTCCCTTCCCGCACCGACGACGATGCACTGTCGAGCAGCAAGCCTTTCCCATGGCGCTAGCAGGCCGTCAGCATTCGATCATCACCACGGGGCCGACGCCGCATGGACCGCCCTGTTCACGGACGGGGTTCAGAAGGGACACGACATGAAAAGCAAGGCGTTGGGTGCACTTACGGCCCTGCTCCTGGGCGCGGCGACGGGAGTCACGGTTGCGGCCCCGTCGTACGCGGCCGTGGCTAAGGCGAGGCGCTGCCCGCCGCCGTGACGTCGACGGGCGACTGCCTGAGCTTGGCGGGCAGCGCCTCCTCGAGGCCGTTCGCGAGCAGCGGGATCCGCCACAGCGCTGGGGTGGGTCCCGGCACCCCGGCGAGTCGCATCACGGTCCCGACGGTGACGCGGACCAGCCGCCTGGCGGTGGCGAACATCACGAAGGCGAGCGGGAGTTCGGCGAACACCGCGGACAGGATGCTCGCGGTGAAGCCCTTCGAGCCGTAGTCGAGCGCCAGGTCAAACCACGCGTCGCAGACCAGCAGGGTGCCGGTGATGATCATGAGGAAGATGACGACCTGCCGCTGGTGCCAGGCCGCCCAGCCGGTCGCGGCGAACCCGGCGAGCTCGGCGATGTCCAGCCCGACCCAGACTGCCCGCCAGTCGCTCGAGGTGTAGTGCCCGGGCAGGGTGAGGATGAGGACCGCGATCCAGCCGGCCAGCCCGACGCAGCATGCCATCAGGAAGATAAGGGCGAACCGCCTGCGCCGCCGGATCCTGGGATCGAGCAGCGGGTGCGGGAGGTCGATGGAGGCCAGGGTGCGGGCCAGTTCGCGTCGCTCGTCCGGGGTCATTCGGCGAAGTTCAGCCTCGTCCATCACTTCTTCATTGTGCGTCGGGATCCTGGGCGGACACTGTGCGGCGGGCGCCTGATTCGGGCGCGTAGGCTGGGAAAAGTGAGCGAGCTTGTCTATGTCGGTTTCGGCGCCCTTCCTGTCGACTACCGCGAGGGCTGGGACCTGCAGCGGCGTGTCCATGCCAGGCGGGTGGCCGGCGAGGTCCCCGACAGCTGCCTGCTCCTGGAGCACCAGCCCGTCTACACGGCGGGCAAGCGGACGGCCGCCTCGGACCGGCCGTTCGGCGACCCGGGCGCGCCGGTCATCGACGTGGACCGCGGTGGCAAGATCACCTGGCACGGGCCTGGGCAGCTGACCGGCTACCCGATCATCAAGCTGCGCGACCCGGTGGATGTGGTCGCCTACGTGCGGGCGCTCGAGGAGGCCATGATCCGGGTGTGCGCGGAGTTCGGGGTGAGCGCGGGACGGGTGGACGGGCGCAGCGGCGCGTGGATCACCGGCGGCCCGGGCGGCGAGGGGGCGGGGGAAGCGTGGGCCGAGCGGAAAGTCGGCGCGATCGGGGCACGGGTCGCCAAGGGCGTCACCATGCACGGGTTCGCGCTGAACTGCGACTGCGACCTGTCCTGGTATGACCGCATCGTGCCGTGCGGGATCCGCGATGCGGGCGTGAGCACGCTGTCCATCGAGGCGGGACGGCACATCACCGTGGCAGAGGTCACGCCGGTCGTGCAGCGCCACCTGGCCGAGGTCCTCGGCTACCGCGGCTGGCGCGCGGTGGACGACGCGGATGCGCTGGCCGGCCGCCGGGCAGACCTGGCAGACCTGGCCGGCCTGGCCAGGTGATCCGGGCGCGGTCAGCCGGCGGGTTAGTCGGCGCGGCGGATCTTGACGGCGGTGCCGTAGGCGCAGATCTCCTGGCCGATGTTCTGCAGTTCGTTCACGTCGAAGCGCATCGCCAGGATCGCGTCCGCGCCCTTGGCCGTCGCGGCCTCGATCAGCCGGTCCTGGGCCTCGGTCCTGCTGGCCGACAGCAGCTTGGTCATCCCCCGGAGCTCGCCGCCTGCCAGCGCCTTGAACGCCGCTCCCAGCTGCGAGCCGACGTTCCGCGACCGGACGGTGATGCCGAACACCTCGCCGATCACTTCCGTGACCTCGTATCCGGGCAGGTCATTCATCGTGCTCAAGATCATGCGACTTCCCCTTTTCGGCTACGCCCCGCAGCAACATACCCTGAAGCCGTGGTACTCGCACCAGAGGGCCGACGCATGCTCCGCCTCGAGGCCCGCAACAGCCAGGTCCCGATCGAGCGCAAGCCGCCGTGGATCAAGACCCGGCTGCGGACAGGACCCGCGTACACCGAGCTCAAGGCCCTCGTCCGCAGTGAGGGCCTGCACACCGTGTGCGAGGAGGCGGGCTGCCCGAACATCTTCGAGTGCTGGGAGGACCGCGAGGCGACCTTCCTGATCGGCGGCGACCAGTGCACCCGCAGGTGCGACTTCTGCCAGATCGACACCGGCAAGCCGCTGCCGCTTGACGAGGAGGAACCGCGGCGCGTCGCGGAGTCGGTCGCCGCCATGGGCCTGCGGTACGCGACCGTGACCGGTGTTGCGCGCGATGACCTGGCCGACGGCGGGGCCTGGCTGTACGCGCAGGTCTGCCGCGAGATCCATGCCGCCGTGCCCGGCTGCGGCGTGGAACTGCTCATCCCCGATTTCAACGCGGACCCTGTCCGGCTGGCTGAGGTCTTCGGGTCGCGGCCGGAGGTGCTCGCCCACAACATCGAGACGGTGCCGCGGATCTTCCGGCGCATCCGGCCCGGTTTCAGGTACGCCAGGTCGCTTGAGGTGCTCCGGGCGGCGCGCAAGGCCGGGCTGGTCACGAAGTCCAACCTGATCCTGGGCCTGGGCGAGGAGCGGCAGGAGATCACGCAGGCCATGACGGACCTGCGGGCCGTCGGCTGCGACCTGCTGACCATCACCCAGTACCTGCGGCCGACGCCCCGGCACCATCCGGTGGAACGCTGGGTGAAGCCGGAGGAGTTCGTCGAACTGCGCGCCGAGGCGCTCGGGCTCGGTTTCGCCGGCGTCATGTCCGGGCCGCTTGTGCGTTCGTCCTACCGGGCCGGTCGGCTGTACTCGCAGGCCATCGAGCAGCGCGCCGAGCCTTCCGCGGTGTAGACGGCAGCTTTCGGACCTGCCGCGGTTCCTGTGGGGTGCGGCGGAACCGTATGCTGCGGAGCATGGCACGCATGTCGAGAAGGTCGGGGTCCGCCGAGGGCGGGATTGACAGGGACGCCGCCGCGGAGCTGGCGAGCGCCGGGCGGTTCAAGCAGATACGCATGGTGGCCGGCCTGGTGCATAAGTCGGACCCGAGGGCGATGTTCATCGTGGTCGGCAGCGGGCTCGGCACGCTGGCCGTCCTCGTTGTGGTCGGGCTGCTGACCGGTCTCCTGGCCTTGCTCATCCCCCTGGGCATCCTGCTCGGCGTGCTCGTCACCGTCGTCTTGTTCGGCAGGTTCGCGCAGTCGGCCCAATATAAGGCGATTGAGGGGCAGCCCGGCGCGGCCGCAGCGGTGCTTGAGAACATGCGGGGCAACTGGACGGTCACCCCGGCGGTCGCCGCCAACAGGAACATGGACGTGGTGCACAGGACCGTCGGCAGGCCCGGCGTCATCCTGGTCGGCGAGGGTTCGCCGAAGGGGCTGGCCAGCCTGCTCGCCGCGGAGAAGAAGAAGGTTGCCCGGGTGGCGTACGAGGTGCCCATCTTCGAATTCCAGGTCGGTGACGACGAGGGCCAGATCCCGATCAGCAAGCTGCAGCGGAAGATCATGCGGCTGCCACGCAACCTCAAGCCGACCGCGATCAGCGACATCAACCACCGGCTCAAGGCCATGCAGCCGAGCCTGCAGATGCCCAAGGGACCGATCCCGCGGAACATCAGGCAGCCCAAGATGCCCAGGCCGAAGGCTCGCTGAACCGCTGGATCAGATCCGGACGACGATCGTGTCCGCGGCGCGGTCGTGCAGGCCGCGCAGGTCGCGGTCGCTCAGCAGCGGGGGGACGACGGTCAGCAGCAGCGCCGTCCGCACCAGCGCCCAGCGGAACCCGACCGTGCCGCCGCCGGGCCTGATGACCCGGATGCCGACCAGCCGCTTGCCTACCGTGGTCCCGGTCAGCGCGGTGAGCAGGTAGACCTCGACCGCGAAGACCGCGATCGTCCAGAACTGCGAGCGGGTCAGCCAGTACGCGATGACCATGCTGAGCAGCCAGTCGATGAGCAGCGCCAGCACGCGCCTGCCCATGCTGGCCACCGACCCCGAGCCGTGCTCGGGCAGCCCGAACCGCTGGCCTGGATAGGCCGGCTTGGAGTCCGCCTCGGTTAGCTGGGCCACGACACCACGGTATCCGTTCCGTCCCGGGCCCGCGGCGGCGGGATACAGTGTGGGTTGACGGTTACGGTGCGTGGGGCTGAGCCGTAACATTCGCGAAACACACCAGACACGGCGCGGAAATTGCCGGCGGCTAGCGTCGCAGTCGCGTGCCCGAGATCCGATATGCGTGCCCTTTACACGGGAGGGTTGATGTTCAGCAGTGCCGAGGAGGTCCTCCGTTTCATCGCGGAGGAGAACGTGGAGTTCATCGACGTCAGGTTCTGCGACCTGCCGGGAACCATACAGCACTTCACGGTGCCCGCCGAGTCGTTCGGCGAGGGCGTCTTCACCGACGGCCTCATGTTCGACGGCTCGTCGATCCGCGGATTCCAGCAGATCCACGAGTCCGACATGCAGCTCATGCCCGACCCTTCCACCGCGATGCTCGACCCCTTCCGCACGCACAAGACCCTGAACCTCACGTTCTTCGTGCACGACCCGCTGACCGGCGCGCCCTACACCAGGGACCCGCGGAACGTCGCCCGCAAGGCCGAGGACTTCCTGCGCGGCACCGGCATCGGAGACACGGCGTTCTTCGGGCCGGAGGCGGAGTTCTACATTTTCGACTCGGCGCGGTTCGCCACCTCGGCCAACGAGGGCTACTACCACATCGACTCCGTCGAGGGCGCGTGGAACACGGGCAAGGACGAGGTCGGCGGCAACCTCGCCTCCAAGCCCCCGTACAAAGGCGGCTACTTCCCAGTGCCGCCGATTGACCACTACACAGACTTGCGCTCGGAGATGGTCCGCAACCTGATCAAGTGCGGCATCGAAGTCGAGATGCAGCACCACGAGGTGGGCACGGCCGGCCAGGCGGAGATCGACATCAGGTTCGGCCCGCTGCTGGCGCAGGCCGACAAGCTGATGCTCTACAAGTACGTGATCAAGAACACTGCCCGGGCCGCGGGCAAGACGGTGACGTTCATGCCCAAGCCGCTGTTCGGCGACAACGGCAACGGGATGCACTGCCACCAGTCGATCTGGAAGGACGGCGCGCCGCTGTTCTACGACGAGGTCGGCTACGCGGGCCTGTCGGACACCGGGCGCTACTACATCGGCGGCCTGCTCAAGCACGCCCCCTCGCTGCTTGCCTTCACCAACCCGACGGCCAACTCCTACCACCGGCTGGTGCCCGGCTTCGAGGCGCCGGTCAACCTGGTCTACAGCCAGCGCAACCGGTCGGCCTGCGTGCGCATCCCGATCACCGGGCCCAGCCCCAAGGCCAAGCGCCTGGAGTTCCGGGTGCCCGACCCGTCGGCCAACCCGTACCTGGCGTTCTCGGCCATGCTGATGGCGGGCCTGGACGGCATCAAGAACAAGATCGA
>JASHTQ010000173.1 GCA_030040475.1 Streptosporangiaceae bacterium | reverse complement strand
CGGGCCGGCCGCGCTCAGTGTGATGCGGGCGGGCGGGACTTATACCTGCGAGGGCCCGGCGCAGGGCCGCAGGAGGCGGGATGGACTGGGGCAGGCACGGTGCGTCGAAGCGGGAGTTCGACGGCTTCGCGGCCGCCGCGTGGGACCCGCTGTTGCGCACCGGCTACCTGATGACCGGGGATGCCAAGGAGGCTGAGGACCTCGTCCAGGAAACGCTGCTGAAGGTGGCGCGGCGGTGGAACCGGGTCAAGGCCATGGATCACCCGTCAGCCTATGCCCGCCGCGTCCTGATCAACCTGGTGATGCATGACGCCGGCCGCCGATCCCGGCAGCGAGCCGAGCTCTGGTCGCAGGACGGCGGTGCCGAAGCTGCCGACGAGAGCGCCGCGCGAGCCCTGCGGGAGGTCGATGACCTGGCCGAATTCCGCTGGGCGCTGGCGCGGCTGCCGGCGCGTCAGCGGGCAGTGCTGGTGCTGCGCTACTGGGCTGACCTCCCCGTCACCGAGGTCGCTGACATCCTCGGCTGCTCCGAAGGGACGGTCACAAGCACTGCATCCCGGGCCGCGGCCCGCCTGGCCGAGGCCCTCGCGCACCACGCGCCGCCAGTTACCCGAACCCGCCGCTCGGCAAGCACGAAGGGAAACATCTGATGCCTACCGAAGAACTAGAGAACGAACTGCGCAGCGTGCTCGCCCGGGTCGCTGCCGACATGCGGGCCCCCGAGCAGGCAGGCCAGCGGCTGCTCCAGCGCAATTACCGGCCCGGACGCGGTCACCGGCGGCTGGCCGCGGGCGTCACCGCCGCGGCGGCCGGCGGCGCTGTGGTCCTGGGCCTGGGCCTGACCGGGGCCTTCGCCCCGGCCCCCGCCCGCGGCGCCGGCACCATACGGACAGCGGCCTTCACGCTGGTCGAGCACGCCGACGGCACGGCGACGCTGACCGTCAATCCGTACGTGCTGCTGGACCCGGGGACCTTGCAGGGCGACCTGCGGCAAGACGGTATCCCGGCGATCGTCACCAGCGGCAGCTTCTGCACCTCAGATCCCGTCCCGGGCGGCTTCGACCAGGTCGTGACCCCGCACAGCTCGCCGAACGCCCTCGTCATCGACCCGGCGGCCATGCCCGCCGGCACCGAGCTGAGCTTCGGCTACTTCCAGCTGTCCCCGGGCCAGGAGAGCGTGATCGAGTTGGTCGACGCCAACTCCTACACCTGCGCGAGCACCCCGGCGACTCCTCCGCCACCCGGCGAGGGCGCCTTCATGGACGTACTGGGCCTAAGGCCAGCCGGATCCTAACCGGCCGCCAGGTGAGCGTCCCGAAGCCGGCCGCCAGGTGAGCGTCCCGAAGTAGCGTGCGTTTGTGGGGTGTCGCGGGTCTTGGATGTGGCCCGGTGCCCGTCCGCGGCGATCCGGTCGTGCCCGCCGCCCCTGCGGCCCCTGCGGCCCCTCCGGTCACTCGGTCACCAGGCCGGGCCGCAACGATGTAAGGATGTAGCGGTTGTAACCGCCACGATGTAAGGATGTTGCGGTCGGCACAGGACCGGCGGGCAGAACCGAGAAGACGGGCGGAGCGCCGGACGGCCGCGGACAGGGATGAACAGGGGCATCGTGTCCTGGCTGGCGGCCCACGAGCGCGACACGCCGGAAACTCGGCTCATTTCGGAGTGCCCACATCCCGGGCAGCGTCCGCCCGGGCAGCCCGACGAAGCCTCCCCGCACAGCCCGCTCCTGCTGGCCGCGCTCGCCCCCGGATAGCTCAGGCCGCCCCGCGCAGGTGGCCGCGCAGGGTGGTGGCGGTGTACTCGGTGCGGTGCAGGCCCCGCTTCTGCAGCAGCGGCACGATGTGGTCGGTGAACGCCTCAAGTGACCCGGGCAGCGTGGCCGGCTGGAGGGTGAAGCCGTCGCAGGCGCCCTCGTCGACCCAGCGCTCGATGAGGTCGGCGAACTGCTCGGGCGTGCCGGTGAACTCCAGGCCGCCGGGCAGGCCGGTGACCTCGTCGGCAAGCTGGCGGAAGGTCTTCCCGGTCTGCTCGCTGCGGCGCACCACGTCGTCGGTGCGGCTGGTGCGGTGCGCGGCCGCGATCGCCGCCGCGCCGAGCGGGCGGTCCGGATCGATCAGCGCGGCGTCGAGCCCCGCGTTGTGCGCGAGGTTGCGCCACCGGAACTCGGGGTCGACCCGGTCTTCCAGCGCGGCCCGGGCGGCCCGGGCCTCGGCCTCGGTGCTACCGAGCACGAAGGCCACGCCGGGCAGCACGAGGACGGCGTCCGGGTCGCGTCCGTGACCGCGTGCGGCCGCCCGGACCGAATCCCGGAAGCGCTGCCCGGACGGCACGTCAGGCTGCGCGGTGAAGACCAGGTCGGCGGTCTTGCCCGCCAGGTCGACGCCGGGTCCCGACGAGCCGGCCTGGGCGAACGCCGGCCGTCCCTGCGGTGATCGCGGCAGCGTCAGCGCGCCGTTGACGTCGAAGAAACGGCCGTGGAAGTCGACCGGCCTGATCAGGCTCGTCTCGGCCCAGACGCCGCGGTCCTGGTCGGCCACGACCGCGTCCGCGCTCCAGCTCTCCCACAGCCGCGAGACCACCTCGACGAACTCCTCGGCCCGGGCGTAGCGGTCCTCGGCGGCCGGATGCGCGGCGAGCCCGAAGTTACCCGCCGCCCCGGCATACCGCGTGGTGACGATGTTCCAGCCGGCCCGCCCGCCGGACAGGTGGTCGATGGTGGAAAACCGGCGCGCCAGGTCGTACGGCGCGCTGTAGGTCGTGGAGGCGGTCGCGATCAGCCCGACATGCGTCGTGGACCGGGCCAGCGCGGCGAGCAGCTCGAGCGGGTCGAACCCGACCTGGGGGAAGTAGCGGGCACGGAAGATCTCCAGGCCGGGGGAGTCCGCGAAGAACGCGGCGTCGAGCAGGCCGCGCTCGGCGGTCCTGGTGGCCCGTTCCAGCACGCCGAAGGGGTCCGCCAGGTCGGCGGGGGCGGCCAGCCGCCAGGCCGACTCGTGGTAGCCGACGCCGGCCAGGAACGCGGTGAAGTGGGCTTGCGGCCTGAACTGGGGGCACATGGGATCCAGCCTAGGCCGGCCCCGCGCCCACCCGGGGGCCGCCGGGGTGGCCGGGTCGTCGCCGGCGCCCGCGCGTTATGCTCCGGCGGTGTTCGAGCGCCCGCCGGTCGACTTCGACGGCGGCCGGACCTGGCACGAGGACCTGTCAGCTCCGTGACCCGGCGGGGCGGCGCCGGACCTCGGCCACCGGAGCCGGCCACGGCGGGTCGGGGATGCTCAGCCGCAGGGCCGGGGCGACCTCGGCCTGGAACAGCTCCAGGCTGGTGAGGAACTCCTTGCGGCTGAGGTTTCCCTGGTGGCCGCCGATCGCGATCAGCCGGTTGCCGAACGCCTCGTGGTAGCGCCCCACCTTGTCGATCACCTGCTCCGGGCTGCCGACAAGCGCCGAGCCCCGGGCCAGGAAGTCGTCGTAGTCGTCGTAGACGGTGAACGTGCCCGGCAGCTGCCCGGAATTGGCCACCATGGCCGCGAACCGCTCGTACACCGGCCGGTAGGCGGCCACGGCGTCCTGCGAGTCACGGGTCACGTAGGTCTGCCCGTGCCCGGCGCCCACCAGCGCCTCGGCCGGGTCGCGGCCGAGCGAGGCCCAGCGGGAGCGGTAGTGCCTGACCAGCTCCGCATAGCGGGTGACCGGGTTCATCCCGTTGGCCGAGAACACCGGGTCGCCGAACTCGGCGGCGAGCTCCACGGATCGTTCCGCCGTCGCCGAGCCATGCCAGATCCTGATCGTGGGCTGCAGCGGCTGCGGGTGCACCTCGGCGTCGGTCAGCGGTGACTTCCTGATCGAGGGCACGCCGTCGGGAGGCGTCCAGGTGACCTTGTGCCCGGACCACAGCTGGCGCAGCAGCTTGTAGTTCTCCGCGATCGTGTCCCAGGCCTCGAGCCGGCCGATGCCGAACAGCTCGGCCTGCTCGGGCCCGTTGCCCTTGCCGATGATCAGCTCGACCCGGCCGCCGGACAGGTGGTCGAGGGTGGCGTAGTCCTCCGCCACCCGGACCGGGTCAAGCACCGACAGCAGCGTGACCCCGGTGAACAGCCGGATCTTCGAGGTCACCGCGGCGATGTGGCTGAGCACGACCGGCGGCGCGCTGGACAGGAACGGGACATGGTGCCGTTCCCCGACCGCGAAGCCGTCGAAGCCGAGCTCCTCGAACAGGACGGCGTTCTCCACCGTCTCCGACAGCCGCCGGGTCGGATCGCCCGGCCGCCCGGAGGCGTCCGGGGCATTGGCGACCAGGTCCAGGCCGATGAACTTCATACCGCCACCGCCTTGTCCCGCTTGGCGACCTCTTCCCTGACGATCGGGATGACCTGGCGGCCGATATCGACGGCGTCGGCGAGCAGGTCGTAGCCGCGCATGGAGATGATGTCGACGCCGAGATCGATGTAGTCCAGGATGGCCTGCGCCACGGTGTCGGGCGTGCCGACCAGCGCGTTGGAGTTGCCCGCGCCGCCGGTGGCCGCCGCGGTGCGGGTCCACAGCGCGCGGTCGAACCGCTCGCCCTCGGCGGCGATGGCCAGCAGCCGCTGGGAACCGGTGTTCTCCGGGTTCTTCAGCGGGCGGCGCCGGGACAGCGCACCCCCGTTCGCCGCCACCCGGTCTTCGATCCGGCCGACGATGTCGCGGGCCTTCGCCCACGCCTTCTCCTGTGTCGGCGCGATGATCGGCCGGAACGCGACCTGGATCTTCGGGACGTCGGCACGTCCGGCCGCCCGGGCGGCGGCCTTCACCGACTCGATCTGCTCCGCGGTGCTCGCCAGCGGCTCGCCCCACAGGCAGTAGATATCGGCCTCGGCGCCGCCGACCTTGTACGCGGCGGGCGACGAGCCGCCGAACGACAGCCGAGGCCGGGGGACCTGGACCGGGAAGACGTCGCTGACGAAGTCGGCGAACGTGTAGTGCGGCCCGGAGTGATCGAAGGGCTCGCGGGCGGTCCACACCTGCCTGACGATGGCCATGTACTCGCCGGTGCGGGCGTAGCGCTCGTCGTGGGTCAGGTAGTCGCCCTCGCGCTGCTGCTCGTGGTCGGTGCCGCCGGTGATGAAGTGCACGGTTACCCGGCCGTCGCTGATCTGGTCGATGGTGGCGAAGGTCTTGGCCGCGAACGTCGGGTAGGACACGTTCGGCCGGTGGGCGAGCAAGAGCTGCAGCGTGTCGGTCTTGGTGGCGATGTAGGCGGCCGCGGCGTTGGGGTCGGGGGACCCGGAGCCGTAGGCGAACAGGACCCGGTCCCAGCCGTTCTCCTCGTGCGCCCGCGCGAGCCGCAGCGTGTAGTCCTTGTCGAAGCTGGCACCGGATCTGGCG
>JASHTQ010000172.1 GCA_030040475.1 Streptosporangiaceae bacterium | reverse complement strand
CCCCGCCCGGCACCCGCCCCGCCCGCCGCCCGCCGGGGCGGCTCCGCCCGCCGCCTCCGGGCGAAGCCGCCGCTGCGGAATGAAACCCGGGTTTCAGCACCCTGGGAGGTACTGGAAGCGGGGTTTCATTCCCATTGGGCCGCGGCCCGGAGGCCCCGGCTGGACCGCGAAGCGCTCAGCGGCACGCTGGCACCACGTCTGGGGGGACGCGGGGGGACTAAGCGGGTCACTGGTGAACGAAGGGCGCGCCAGACGGCACGCGACGGGTGAGGCGGGCGAGGAACCACGGCTCGTTCGGGATAAAAATGGGTTTTAACGGCGGGGCGGCGGGGGGCTGCGTGCGGCGGGGAGCGGGGCGGGCAGACTTGGGGCCATGGCTGAGGTGGTGCAGTACATCGAGGTGCCGACGCCGGCGTTCCTGTTCGACCTGGACGGGACGCTGATCGACAGCGTGTACCAGCACGTCATCGCGTGGCGGGCGGCGCTGGCCGGGCTCGGCATCGACCTGTCGGTGTGGCGGATCCACCGGCGGATCGGGATGAGCGGCGGGCTGTTCGTGCACGCGCTGCTGCGCGAGACCGGGCGCTCGCTGTCCGCCGAGGACATCGAGCTGCTGCAGGAGGCGCACGCGGCGCGGTACCGGGCGCAGATGGACTCCGTCAGCGCGCTGCCCGGCGCGCGCGAGCTGCTCGGCGCGCTGACCGGCGCCGGGGTGCGGTGGGCGATCGCGACAAGCGGGCGCTCGGCCACCGCGCGACCCGCGCTCGGGCTGCTCGGGCTCGGCCCGGACACCCCGATGGTGACCAGGGACATGGTGCGGCACGCCAAGCCGGACCCCGACCTGTTCCTCGCCGCGGCGGCCGAGCTCGGCGTGGACCCGCGGCACACGATGGTGGTCGGCGACAGCGTGTGGGACCTGCTCGCGGCGCGGCGCGCCGGGGCGCTCGGGGTCGGGCTCATGTCCGGCGGGTACGGGCGGGAGGAGCTCGAGCGGGCCGGGGCCTACCGGGTGTACGCGGACCCGGCCGAGATGCTCGCCAGGATCGACGAGCTCGGCGTCCGGACGGACTGACTAACTCCGGGAGTGACGCGCTCGGGTCCGGAGCGAGTAGGGTCCGTTCATGGAGGCCTGGCCAAGGGGGCTTACTAGAGGTGTTGCCGGGGATGGAGAGGTCACGCGGGGTCGTTCCCGCGGGCTAGCACTACGCGACAGCGGGTGGGTCCTCGCCGCGGTGGGGGTCGCGTTTACCGGGGCGCAGCTGCTGTTCGTGTCGCCGCGGATGGGGCTCAGCTGGGACGAGTCCGTCTACGTGAGCCAGGTCAGCGGGCACGCTCCGGCCGCGTGGTTCGACCCGGCGCGGGCACGCGGGGTGCCGCTGCTCGTCGCGCCGGTGGCCGCGCTCACCGGGTCCGTGGTCGCGCTGCGGGTGTACCTGTCGGTGCTTTCCGGGCTGGGGCTGGCGCTCGCGCTGTGGGTGTGGCGGCCGCTGCGGCCGGCCTGGGTGCTGGGGCTGGCCGGGGTGGCGTTCGGCGGCCTGTGGGTGGCGCAGTACTACGGGCCGCAGGCCATGCCCGACGTGTGGTCGGGGCTCGGGTGCCTGGCCGCGGTGGGGTTCTTCCTCCGGGTTGCGCTCGGCCGGGGCACGCTCGGCCGGGGCGGGCGCTGGTCGCTGGCCGGGCTCGGGGCCTGCGTCACGTTCGTCACGCTGGTCCGGCCCGGGGACGCGGTATACCTGGCGGCGCCGCTGATCGCGGCGGTGCTCGCGGTGCGGGCCTGGCGCCGGTGGCCGCTGGCGGCCGTCGTCCTGGCCGGGCTGGCGGCGGGCGGGGCCGAGTGGGTGGCCGAGGCGTATGCCAGGTTCGGCGGGATCCGCGCCCGGCTGCGCGCCGCCGGGGCGGAGCAGGGCGGTTTCGGCCTGCACTTCGCGCTCGGCGACGAGCTGAAGGCGCTGAACGGGCCGACGCTGTGCCGGCCGTGCACGATCGGGGTCCGGGACCCCGAGCTCGACCTGTGGTGGTTGCTGCTGCCGGTGCTTGTCGCGGTCGGCCTGGTGGCGGCCAGGCGGGCGGGGCAGCTCGGCGGCACCCTGCTGCCCGCGGTGTGCGGGCTGTGCCTGGCCGCGCAGTACCTGTTCATGATCGACTACTCGGCGCCGCGGTTCCTGCTTCCCGCCTACGCGCTGCTCGCCATCCCGGTCGCCGACGCGCTCGGCTTCGCGGTCACCGGGGTCCGCTGGGACCTGCGGCCCGCGATGGCCGCGGCGGTGACCTGCTTCCTCGTCGTCCAGCTCGTCTCCCAGCACCTGGTGCTCGACCACGAGGTCGGCGGGACGATCGCGTTCCACCGCGACTACAGCACGATCGTGGCCGCGCTCGCCCGCCACGGCGTGAGCCCGCCGTGCTATGTGGCCGGGGTGCAATACATCCCGATCGCCTTCTACGCGGGCTGCGCGTCGGCCGGGTCGGTCTGGACCCAGCGGCCGGGCGAGCACGTCGCGCTGCTCGTCCGGTCGGGACTCAGGCCGCCGTCCTACGCCAGGAACTGGCATTCCTTCCGCATCACCGGCACCACGGTTCTCAACGTCACCGCTTACGTGGCCCAGGCGTGATTTTTTAGTGACCTCGACGTTAGGACCTCGATAGGGCGGACACGCGCGGTCGCGAATGGAGGTTATATGGATGGGTAAGCGGTCACGGGGCGCCGTCTTACGACGGCGGCCGGTGTTTTTGGGTTCGGGAGGCGAGTTAGAGTGCCCGCGGTGCGTCGAGTGATTGTTGGCGTCCATGGGACGGTAGGGAGCCTGCAGGCGCTGCGGTACGCGGCGGACGAGGCCAGGCAGCGGAACGTCCCGCTGGTGCCGGTCATCGCGTGGGTTCCGCCTGGGGGAGACCTCGCCGAGCGGCGGCATTCTTCGCCGTACCTGCGCAAGATCTGGCGCGACGGCGCATGGGAGCGGCTGTGGGCCGCGTTCGACGACGGGCTCGGCGGGGTTCCCGCCGACCTGCGGGTCGAGGCGCGGTGCGAGCGCGGCGATACCGGGGCGGTGCTCGTCGACGTCGCCGATCAGCCAGACGACCTGCTGGTCATCGGGACCGGCAGGCGCAACAGGATTAAGCGGATGCTGCGCTCCTCGGTGGGGCGCTACTGCCTGGCGCACGCCAGGTGCCCGGTGCTCGCGGTGCCGCCGTCGGCGCTGATGGACGAGATGAGCCACGGACTGCACGCCTGGCATATCCGGCGGCACGCGCTCATCCCGCAGCTCCCGGAGCAGCCCGGAGCCTGAGGCTCGCATGGGTTCTGTTAGGAACCCGGCATCGCGCGCATGGGTCGCGCAAGGGTGTCTATTCCTGGTACGCCGCTGAGTTTTTACTGAGATCTGCCTCGGGATCGCTGTGCCCGGGCGAGCACCATCACCAGCGGTTCATCACTAGGAGTCAGCGTGTGGTACCTGAGCGACTGGTTCTACGTCGTCCTGACGCTCGTCGTCTTCGCCTTCCTCTACCTCATCTTGAAGGGGATCGAGACCTTTGAGCGCTGAGAACTGGATTGAGCTGATAGGCGGCATCGTCCTGACGATCTACCTGTTCGTGGCTCTGGTCATTCCCGAGAGGTTCTGATGAATTCCACGCTTGCAGGCTGGCTGCAGTTCCTCTTCCTGTTCGCTGCCCTGGCGGCCTGCTACATACCGCTGGGCAACTGGATCGCGCGCGTCTTCACCGACACCAAGCACTGGAAGATCGAGCGCGGCATCTACCGGCTGACCGGGGTCGATCCGGACGCCGACATGCGGTGGACCGTGTACGTGCGGTCCATCCTGGCGTTCTCGCTCGTCGCCGTGCTGTTCGTGTACCTGATCGAGCGGACGCAGCACTGGCTGTTCTGGGCGGTGGGGATGTCGAACGTCCCGACCGATACCGCATGGAACACCGCGGCGTCGTTCGTCACCAACACCAACTGGCAGAACTACGCCGGCGAAGCCACCATGAGCTACCTGACCCAGCAGGCCGGTCTCATGGTGCAGCAGTTCCTGTCCGCCGCGGTCGGCCTGGCGGTCGCGATCGCGATGATCCGCGGCTTCACCAGGTCCCGGACCGACCGGCTCGGCAACTTCTGGGTGGACGTGACCCGCGGGATCATCCGGCTGCTGCTGCCGATGGCGGTCGTCGGCTGCATCATCCTGATGGCCGGCGGGGTGATCGAGAACCTGGCTTCGTATCACACGATCACCACGCTGGCCGGCGGCCACCAGACCATCCCGGGCGGGACCGTGGCGTCGCAGGAAGTCATCAAGGACATGGGCAACAACGGCGGCGGCTGGTTCAACGTGAACTCGGCGCACCCGTTCGAGAACCCGAACCCGTTCACGAACATCTTCGAGATCTTTATCTTGCTGCTGATCCCGTTCGCTACGCCACGGGCGTTCGGCAAGATGGTCGGCGACAACAGGCAGGGTTATGCGCTGGTCGCCGCGATGGTCATCATCTGGGCGGCCGCCGTCGGCGGTATTTCGTTCTTCGAGACCCACCTGGGCACCGCCGGGGCCGCGCCGCAACTCGCGCACGGCGCCTACGAGGGCGTGGAGACCAGGTTCGGCCCGCCGGGCTGCTCACTGTTCGCGGCGTCCACCACGGTGACGTCGACCGGCGCGGTGAACTGCTTCCACGATTCGCTGACGCCGTTCGGCGGCGGGATCGCGCTGCTCGACATCGCGCTGGGCGAGATCGCTCCCGGCGGGATCGGGGCCGGCATGTACGGCATCTTGGTGCTGGCCATCGTCACGGTGTTCGTGGCCGGGCTGATGGTCGGCCGGACGCCCGAGTACATCGGCAAGAAGATCCGGCCCACCGAGATGAAGTACGCGGCGCTGTACTTCCTGACCCTGCCGGTGGTCATCCTGACCATGGTGGCGATCGCGATCGGCACGAAGTGGGGCCAGACGCCCATCTACAATCCGGGGCCGCACGGGCTGACCGAGGTCGTGTACGCGTACGCCTCGATGGCGAACAACAACGGGTCGGCCTTCGCGGGTCTGGGCACCGCGGCGCCGTTCTACCAGATCACCGGCGGCATCACGATGCTGCTCGGCCGGTTCGCGCCGGAGATCTTCGCCCTGGGCCTGGCCGGGTCGCTGGCCAGACAGGCGCCCGTTCCGGCCAGTGCCGGGACGCTTGACACCAGGACGCCGCTGTTCGTCGGAATGCTCGTCGGCGTGATCCTCATCCTCGTCGGCCTGACCTACTTCCCCGCGCTCGCGCTGGGCGCGTTCGCAGAAGGCCTCCATTGAGGGCCATTCATTGCCGGCTAGCGAGCAGGGGCCGGCGCCGGTTTCGCGGCGGCCCCTGCGAGCGGCCGGTGACCCACCTACGAAGAGAACCACGTCGGGATCTGAATGGCCCGATTGCTAAAGGAGCACTGCACTGAGATGTCTGTGACAACTGAGACCCCTGGGGTTCCGGCTCCGGCCGCTCGCCCGCAGGCCACCGAGCCGCGCAGGGTCGGCGGCGGGCTGCTCGATCCCAAGATCTTGTGGAAGTCGTTGCCGGACGCGTTTCGCAAGCTGGACCCGAGGGTCCAGATCAGGAACCCGGTCATGTTCGTCGTCGAGGTCGGCGCCGTGCTGTGCATCTACACCGCGGTCCGCTCGTCGACGGTGTTCAACTGGACGATCGTGGCCTGGCTGTTCCTGACCGTGGTGTTCGCCAACCTGGCCGAGGCGGTGGCCGAGGGCCGCGGCAAGGCCCAGGCCGACACGCTGCGGCGGGCCAAGCGCGAGACGATGGCCCGGCGGCTGGTCGGCTGGACGCCCGGCTCGTCTCCTTCCTCGTCTCCTTCCTCGTCTCCTTCCTCGCTGCCGGAGGAGTCCGTGCCCGGCACGGCGCTGACCCTCGGCGACTACGTGGTGGTCGAGGCCGGGCAGGTCATCCCCGGTGACGGCGACGTGGTCGAGGGCGTCGCGTCGGTGGACGAGTCGGCCATCACCGGCGAGTCCGCCCCGGTCATCCGGGAGTCCGGCGGTGACAGGTCCGCGGTTACCGGCGGCACCACGGTGCTGTCGGACCGGATCGTGGTCAAGATCACCTCCAAGCCGGGCGAGACGTTCATCGACCGGATGATCGCCCTGGTCGAGGGGGCCAAGCGGCAGAAGACGCCGAACGAGATCGCGCTGAATATCCTGCTGGCCTCGCTGACGATCATCTTCATGCTGGCGGTGATCTCGCTGCAGCCGATGGCGTACCACTTTCACGCGGGGCAGTCGCTGGTGATCCTGGTGGCCCTGCTGGTGGCGCTGATTCCGACCACGATCGGCGCGCTGCTGTCGGCGATCGGCATCGCGGGCATGGACCGGCTGGTGCAGCGCAACGTGCTGGCCATGTCCGGCCGGGCGGTCGAGGCGGCCGGCGACGTGAACACGCTGCTGCTCGACAAGACCGGCACGATCACCATCGGGAACCGGCAGGCGAGCGAGTTCCTGCCGGTCGGCGGGGCCACCGCGGCCGAGGTCGCGGACGCGGCCCAGCTCTCGTCGATGGCGGACTACACGCCCGAGGGCCGGTCGATCGTGGTGCTGGCGAAGAACGAGTACGGGCTGCGCGAACGGCCTTCAGGCGAGCTGGCCGGGGCCGAGTTCGTCGAGTTCAGCGCGCAGACCAGGATGAGCGGCATCAACCTGGCCGACGGCCGGGCCGGCCGGGGGCGGCAAATCAGAAAGGGTGCCGCGTCGGCGGTGTCGAACTGGATCCGCGACAACGGCGGGGTCGTACCGCCTGATCTCGGGCCGCTCGTGGACGGGATCTCGGCGGCCGGCGGGACCCCGCTGGTCGTGGCCGAGCGTTCCTCCGACGGTGCCGCCCGGGCGCTCGGGGTTATCCACCTCAAGGACATCGTCAAGCCGGGCATCGCCGAGCGGTTCGCGGAGATGCGCAAGATGGGCATCCGCACCGTGATGATCACCGGCGACAACCCGCTGACCGCCAAGGCCATCGCGGACGAGTCGGGGGTGGACGACTTCCTGGCCGAGGCGACGCCGGAAGACAAGATGGCGCTGATCCGCAAGGAGCAGGAGGGCGGCAAGCTGGTCGCCATGACCGGGGACGGCACCAACGACGCCCCGGCCCTGGCCCAGGCCGACGTCGGCGTGGCCATGAACACCGGGACCTCGGCCGCCAAGGAGGCCGGGAACATGGTGGACCTGGACTCCAACCCGACCAAGCTCATCGAGATCGTGGAGATCGGCAAGCAGCTGCTCATCACCCGTGGCGCGCTGACCACCTTCTCCATCACCAACGACGTCGCGAAGTACTTCGCGATGCTGCCGGCCATGTTCGCGACCGCGTTCCCTGACCTGGGCAAGCTGAACATCCTGCACCTGTACAGCCCGAAGTCGGCGATCACCTCGGCGATCATCTTCAACGCGCTGATCATCGTGGCGCTGATCCCGCTGGCGCTGCGCGGCGTGCGGTACCGGCCGTCCTCGGCCCAGCAGATGCTGCGAAAGAACCTGTGGATCTACGGCGTCGGCGGGCTGATCATCCCGTTCATCGGGATCAAGTGCATCGACCTCATCATCATGAACATTCCCGGATTCGGCAGGTGAGCGGCATGGACCGCCTTCCCGTCATTGTCAGGCAGCACATCGCAGGGTTCCGTTTCCTGCTGGTGATCACGGTGATCACCGGGTTCATCTACCCGCTCGTCATGCTGGGCATCGGCCAGGCTGCCTTCCACAACAAGGCCAACGGCTCGCTGGTCTCGTACAACGGGCACGTGGTGGGCTCCGGCCTGCTGTGCCAGGAGTTCGTGAACGCCAAGGGCCAGCCGCTGCCGCAGTACTTCCAGCCGCGGCCGTCGGACGCCGTGGTCAGCGGCGAGAAGAACGACTACGGCTGCGACCCGCTCTACTCCTCGGCGTCGAACCTCGGCCCGACCAACCCGGCCGAGATCGCCGACATCGCGGCGGAGCAGAAGGCGATCTCCGCCTTCGACCACGTGCCGATCTCGGAGATACCTGCGGACGCGGTGACCGCGTCGGGTTCGGGCCTCGACCCGGACATCACGCCCGCGAACGCCTACATACAGGTCGACCGGATAGCCGCGGCCAGGCACCTGCCGGTGGCCGAGGTCCGCAACCTGGTCACCGCCAACATCACCGGCCGGACGCTCGGCTTCCTCGGCGAGCCCACGGTCAACGTGCTGACCCTGAATATCAAGCTCGACGAGCTGTCCGCCAAGTCCGGCTGAGCCGAGCGCGGCGGTGGCTGAGCCAGGCTCCGTCTCCCGGCCTGGGGCTTCCCGGCCGGGAGACGGGGGGTCTCCTGCCGAGATGGAGAGACGGACTGGGATTCTGATCGTCGAGGACCAGCCAGAGTTGGTGCGGGCACTGCAGATCAACCTGCGCGCCAGGCAGTACGACGTGATGGCGGCGAGGACCGGGCGGGAGGCGCTGGCCGTGGCGGCCAGCCACCCGCCGGACGCCATCATCCTGGACCTCGGGCTGCCGGATATCGACGGCACCGAGGTGATCGTCGAGCTGCGCCGGTGGTCCAGGGCGCCGATCATCGTGCTGTCCGGCCGGACCAGCCCGGGCGACAAGATAGGCGCCCTGGACGTCGGCGCGGACGACTACGTGACCAAGCCGTTCGCCATGGCCGAGCTGCTCGCCAGGCTGCGGGCGGCGCTGCGCCGCGACGAGGGCGAGCTGAACCAGGGCAAGGCAAATCCGGTCACGATCGGGCACTGGCTGATCGACCTCGGCGCCCATCAGGTAACTCGCGCTTCGGATGCTTCCGCCTATTCGGGATCGGGCGTCGACGTGGTCCCGGGCGCAGGGGCCGGCTCGGGCGCAGGGGCCGGCTCGGGCGAGACGTTGCGGCTTACGCCGACTGAGTGGCGGATCCTGGAGATCCTGCTGCGACGACCGGGGCAGCTCGTCGGCTCGGAGCAGATCCTGACCGGGGTCTGGGGACCCGGGTTCTCGCGGCGGACCAACTATCTCCGCTTTCACATGGCACGCCTGCGGCGCAAGCTGGAGGACAACCCGGCCCGTCCGTGGCACCTGCTCACCGAGCCCGGCATGGGCTACCGCTATCGTCCCTGACCGGAGCGACTTCAACGGATGCGCAACATTCCAGTCCATCGGCGTTACGCGGCCCGGAAGACATGCCGCAAAATGTGAAGCGGAGGGCGAACCCAGGAACACCGGTAGACGATCATGGACTGCCTGGCGGTGCCGCGGGATTGATCGACCTGGTGGGCGGGAGGCAGATGAAGGCACTGGCCGCGGACGACCCGCGCGTGATCGGCGAATACCGGCTGCGGGGTCGGATCGGCTCGGGCGGCATGGGCCGGGTCTATCTCGGGCTGTCACCAGCGGGCCGGGCTGTCGCCATCAAGGTCGTGCAGCCCAACCTGGCCCAGGACACCGAATTCCTGCGCAGGTTCCAGCAGGAGGTGGCGCTGGCGAAGGCAGTCAGCGGCATCTACACCGCGCCCGTGGTCGCCAGCGGCCTGGAGGAGGACCCGCCCTGGCTGGCCACCGCGTTCGTGCCCGGCCCGTCGCTGGCCCAGGTGGTCACCGACCACGGCCCGCTGTCCGAGGCGTCGCTCTGGCCGCTGCTCGGCGGGCTGGTCGAGGCGCTGGCGGCGATCCACGCCTGCGGCGTGGTGCACCGCGACCTCAAGCCCGCCAACGTGCTGCTCGCCACCGACGGGCCGCGCGTCATCGACTTCGGCATCTCGCGGGCCGCCGACGGCATCTCGCTGACGGCGACCGGAGTCGTGTTCGGCACACCCGGTTACGTGTCGCCCGAGCAGGCCGAGGGCAAGCCGTCCGGGCCCGCCAGCGACATGTTCGCGCTCGGCTGCGTGATCGCCTACGCGGCGAGGGGCTTGGGCCCGTTCGGCGTCGGTACCGCGGCGAGCATTCTCTACCGGGTGGTGCACTCAGCACCGGACCTGGACCCGATCCCAGCGGGTCCAGGTACCCCGGCCGTACCAGGCGTACCCGGGCGGCTGCGGGAGGTGCTTGCCGCCTGCCTGGCCAAGGACCCGACCGAGCGGCCGACACCGCAGTCGCTGTCCGGGGTGATCGCAGAAGGGATACGGGGCAGCGGGGTGCCGTCCGTGGCCTTCTGGCCGCGGGCCATGACCAGCATCATCTCCGCCTACCAGGCCGAGCTCGAGCAGGAGACGCAGGGATCCGACCAATCGGGGTTCTCCTGGGCCACGCTCGTGCACCCGCCGACCACGCTGCCCGCCCAGACGCCCGCGGCGTCCCCAGGGCCGGCCGGGGCTTCAGGGCCGGCCGGGGCTTCGGGGCCGGTTTGGCCGCAGCCACCGCCGGCCTCCAAGGCTCCCCCGCCCGCGTGGCCGTATGCTCCGCCGGGTGTGACGGGTGCGGCGAACGCACCGAGTTCGCAGCGCGTGCCCGCCACGCCTCCGCAAGGAATCGCGGGGTGGCAAGGCGACCCGAGTGCGCAGGGCGGTGGCGCCGGTGCGCAGGGCGGTGGCGCCGACGCGCAGGGTGCGGCCAACCCGCCGGGGAACTCGAATACCTTCAATTACCCGCAGCCGCAGGGCTACGCGGGGGCGCAGTCGTCACAGGCCCCGCCGCGCGGGTATCTTCCCGGCAACGCGCCGACCCCCGTCTACGCGCCGCCGCATCCGCAGTATCCGGTCACCCCCGGCGCGCCTGGTTCCAGCGGGCTGTCCGGGCCCGCGCCCGCCAGCGTGCTCAACGCGGTCAGGCTAATGTACGGGGGCGCCGCCTACGCCTTCCTCTACGCGCTCGGCGTCATCGTGGCCACCGCGGCCATCGTCAAGAACCACCCGCTGTTCGTCACGACCCGGACGGGAGCCAGCCGCGTCACCGTGGGGGAGGTGGCCTTCTTCGCGATCATCGAGGCCATCATCGTGATCGCGCTCTGGCTCTGGCTGGCTAAGGCCTGCAGGCGCGGGAGGAACTGGGCCAGGATCACCGGCACGGTCCTCTTCGGCATCCACACGATCGGCGTGCTCGGCGTGGTCGCCAGCCCGCACCGGGACCTCGGCCTGATCAAGATACTGACCGTGATCGGGTGGCTGATCGCCGGCGCCGCGGTGCTGTACCTGTGGCGCCGCGAGTCAAGCGCCTACTTCTCCCGGCCGGCCAGCCCGGCAGGCCCGCCGTTTGCCTGACATGCGGAATTCCCGGCGTTACCGCCGTGCTTCACAATGGATGGCGGCAGCGCGTGAGGCCGCTGGGAAGGGCACGGGCCGACATGGCTTACGGTGAGGAACGGGTGGAGAGCCCGGACCCACAGGACAAACCGGGCAGCGAGGCGTCCGCGGGACGCGGGCACCTGCGGATCTATCTGGGGTCCGCGGCCGGTGTGGGTAAGACCTACGCCATGCTCGGCGAGGGGCATCGGCGGGTCGAACGCGGCGCCGACGTCGTGGTGGCGTTCGCCGAGGCACACGGGCGCCCCAACACCGCCGTGCTGCTCGACGGCCTCGAGGTCATCCCGCGCCGCAAGCTGGAGTATCGCGGCTCCGTCTTCGAGGAGATGGACCTGGACGCGGTGCTCGCCCGTCGGCCGGAAATCGCGCTGGTGGACGAGTTCGCGCACACCAACGTCCCCGGCTCCCGCAACCAGAAGCGGTGGCAGGACGTCGAGGAACTCCTCGACGCCGGGATCGACGTGATCTCGGCCGTCAACATCCAGCACCTCGAGTCGCTCAACGACGTGGTGGAGAAGATCACCGGCGTGCCGCAGCGGGAGACCGTGCCCGACGCCGTCGTGCGGGCGGCCGACCAGGTCGAGATGGTCGACATGACGCCCGAGGCGCTGCGGCGCCGGATGGCGCACGGGAACATCTACCCGCCGGAGAAGATCGACGCGGCCCTCACTAACTACTTCCGCTCAGGCAACCTGTCCGCGCTGCGCGAACTGGCCCTGCTCTGGCTGGCCGACAAGGTCGACGAGGGGCTGCGGCGATACCGCATCGAGCACAAGATCGAGGCCTCCTGGGAGGCCAGGGAGCGGGTGGTGGTCGCGCTTACCGGCGGCCCAGAGGGCGGCACGCTGGTCAGGCGGGCGGCCAGGATCGCGGCCCGTTCATCCGGCGGCGACCTGCTGGCGGTGCACGTCACCAAGTCCGACGGCCTCACCGGCGCCAATCCGGCCGCGCTGGCCAGCCAGCGGCACCTGGTGGAGTCGGTCGGCGGGACCTACCACCAGGTGATCGGCGACGACATCTCCGAGGCACTGCTCACCTTCGCCCGCGCGGAGAACGCGACCCAACTCGTGCTCGGCGCGAGCCGCAGGTCTTGGCTGACGACCATGCTCACCGGGCCCGGCACCGGGTCCAGGACTATCCGCGGCTCCGGCGACATCGACGTGCACATCGTGACCCACGCGCAGATGGGCAAGGGCAGGGGACTGCCGCGGCGGCGGGGCGCGATCACGCTGCGCAGGAAGATCGCCGGGTACGTGCTGGCCGCCGCGCTCTCGCCGGCGCTGACCGCGGTGCTCTCGCCGTTCCGCACCGCGATCAACCTGACCAGCGACGTGCTCGTGTTCACGGTCGCGGTCATCCTGGTCGCCCTAGTCGGCGGGTTCGCCCCGGCCATGCTGACCGCCATCGTCGGCTCGCTGCTGCTCAACTACTACTTCATCAAGCCCATCCATCAGTTCACGATCGCGCAGGCGAACAACGTGCTGGCGATCGGGGTGTTCATCGCGGTCGCGGTCATGGTCAGCGCGGTAGTCGACATCGCGGCCAGGCGGACCAAGCAGGCGGCCCGGGCCAACGCGGAGTCGGAGTTGCTCGCCACCACGGCCGGCAACGTGCTGCGCGGCCAGCAGGGCCTCAGCGCGCTGCTCGACCGGGTGCGCGAGGCGTTCGGGATGGACTCGGTGACGCTGCTCGAGCAGGCCTCGCCGAACGGCAATCCAGGCGGCGACACAGCGGGCCGGGTCCGGAGCATGACGGGCAGCTGGCACGTCGTCGCCAGCCGGGGCGAACCCGCCGTCACCCGGCCGGAGGACGCCGACGTCGAGGTGCCGGTGGCCGACTGCCTCTCACTCGCCCTGCGCGGCAGGCCGCTGCCGGCCGCGGACCGGCGGGTGCTCGGTGCGTTCGCCTCCTACGCGGCGGTGGCCCTGGACCAGCAGCGGCTGGCGGCGGAGGCGCAGGCGGCCAAGCCGATCGCGGCGGCCGACAGGATGCGCACCGCGCTGCTCGCCGCCGTCAGCCACGACCTGCGCACGCCGCTGGCCTCCGCCAAGGCCGCCGTGACCAGCCTGCGGTCACCGGAAGTGAAGTGGAACGCGGAAGACCGCGAGGAACTGCTCGCCACCGCGGACGAATCGCTGGACCGGCTCACCCACCTGGTCGACAACCTGCTGGACATGAGCAGGCTGCAGGCCGGGGCGCTGTCGCTGTTCCCGCGCCCGGCCGGCCTGGACGAGATCGTATCCAGGGCGCTGGATAACCTCGACCCGGCGGCCCGCGGCATCACGGTGGACATACCGGAATCGCTGCCCGAGGTCAACGTCGATCCGGCGATACTTGAGCGCGTCATCGTGAACCTGGCGGAGAACGCGCTGCGCTACTCTCCCCCGGGCAAGTCGCCGCTGCTGTCCGCCAGCGCCCTCGGCGACCGGGTGGAACTGCGCGTGGTCGATCGTGGCCCAGGCATACCCGAGGAGGACAGGAACCGGATGTTCGTGCCGTTCCAGCGGCTCGGCGATACCGACAACACGACCGGGGTCGGCCTCGGGCTCGCGTTGTCGCGTGGCCTGACCGAGGCGATGGGCGGGACGCTGACCGCGGACGACACGCCGGGCGGGGGGCTGACCATGACGGTGTCGGTACCGGTCGTCGAGGCGTCCGATTACGCGTACGAGCCCGGCCACAGAGAGCGCGAGGCGGCGCGGGGCGACGGGTCATGACCGGAGTTCTGCTCAGCGCGGCGCGAGGCTACGGGTCGTGACCAGGGTCCTCGTCGTCGACGACGAGCCGCAGATCCTCCGGGCGCTGCGAATCAATCTGCGGGTGCGGGACTACGACGTGCATGTCGCAGCCACCGGGGCCGAGGCGCTCGAGGTGGCCGCCCGGTACCCGCCCGACCTCGTGATCCTCGACCTCGGCCTACCCGACCTGGACGGGGTCGAGGTGATCGGCGGCCTTCGCGGCTGGACCAAGGCGCCGATCATCGTGCTGTCCGGCCGGGCCGACAGCATGGACAAGGTGGAGGCGCTCGACGCGGGCGCGGACGACTACGTCACCAAGCCGTTCGGCGTGGAGGAACTGCTCGCCCGGATGCGCGCCGCGGTCAGGCGCACCGGCGCCGCCGAGGACCTGCCGAAGATCCAGCTCGGCAACCTGACCGTCGACCTGGCCGCCAAGCGCGTCAGCCGGCAGGTCCCGGTCGCGGAGAGGGCGGGCGAGGGCGAAGTGGCGGCTGCGGCCCACGACGAAATCAGGCTCACGCCGACAGAATGGCACCTGCTCGAGGTGCTGCTCCGCAATCCCGGCAAGCTGCTCAGCCGCAGCCAGCTGCTGACCGAGGTGTGGGGACCCGGATACGCCGACGCGACCGGCAACCTCCGCCTGTACATGGCCCAGCTGCGCCGCAAGCTCGAGCCCGAGCCGGCCAGGCCCCGCTGGTTCATCACCGAGCCCGGCATGGGCTACCGCTACCAGCCCGGCCCCGACGACCACGCCTCGGTGAACGTGTAGCCAGCCGGGTCGTGCCGCCACCGCATCTTCGCTGCATCAATGCCGCGCAATGCGCCTGGCAGGCAGGCCGCCGCGGACGCTGGCATCCTGGCAACGGCAGGCGCCTTGATCGTCGTGGCCGACGCTAGCACCGCCAGCGCCCGGGGCGGCAGCTGCACGGCACCACGACGGTCAGCCCACGACGACATCGGGCTCACGCCGGCCGAATGGCACCTGCTCGAGGTGCTGCTCCCAGGGCGGCGACCACGTCGCCTGCCCCTCGGGCGCATGGTAACACCCGGCCACCCAGCCGGGAAAAGCCTGGAGCCGGCCCGGAATTGACCAGGAACTCGGCACATTCCGGGCCGTGTTCCGGGATATTCCCTGGCCTGGCGGAGACCGCGCGCCGAGGCTGAGACCTGACCGCAACCAGGCGGATCCAGGCGCACCGGTCCGGCGGCCCCGCCGACCATCGGCCTGACCCCACCGGCCCGGCTGGACCCGGGCCAGCCAGCAGGCATACCAGGGAGAGGGATAACCATGCTGACCAGGAGAGCAGAAAGGCACCGGGCCGCGCCGCCGCGCCCGCACCCGGCTCGGGTGGCGCTGGCGGCGGCCGCGCTGGCCGTCCCGGCCCTGACCGGGGCGGTGCTGTCAGGGACGGCGCTGCTCGCCCCTGCCGCCTCGGCACAGACCGGCCCGACCCAGGTCACCCTGCCCTTTACCGGGCTGGACTACCCGCACGGAGTGGCGGTGGACGCGGCCGGGGACGTGTACGCCGTCGACAACAGCGGCGTCGTAGAGCTGCCGGCCGGGGCGACCAGCTCCAGCCAGCAGATCACGCTGCCGTTCACCGGACTGAGCTACCCGATCGCGGTGGCGGTGGACACGGCCGGGGACGTATATGTCCTCGACAGCGGCAACAATCGGGTGGTGGAGCTGCCGGCCGGGGCCTCCAGCTCCAGCCAGCAGATCACGCTGCCGTTCACCGGGCTGGTCAACCCGGACGGGGTGGCGGTGGACGCCGCCGGGCACGTGTACGTCGCCGACACGTTCAACAGCCGGGTGGTGGAGCTGCCGGCCGGGGCCACCAGCTCCAGCCAGCAGATCACGCTGCCGTTCACCGGGCTGAACGTCCCGTACGGGGTGGCGGTGGACGCGGCCGGGGACGTATACGCCCTCGACTCCGGCCACAGCAGGGTGGTGGAGCTGCCGGCCGGGGCCACCAGCTCCAGCCAGCAGATCACGCTGCCGTTCACCGGGCTGAACGTCCCGTACGGGATGGCGGTGGACGCGGCCGGGGACGTGTACGTCGCCGACACCAACGACAACCGGGTGGTGGAGCTGCCGGCCGGGGCGACCAGCTCCAGCCAGCAGGTCACGCTGCCGTTCACCGGACTGAGCTTCTCAGGCGGGGTGGCGGTGGATGCGGCCGGGGACGTGTACGTCGCCGACACCGGCAACAACCGGGTGGTGGAGCTCCAGCTCGGCACGCAGGCCATCACGTTCACCTCCACCCCGCCGAACCCGGCGGTCGCCGGCGGCACGTACACGCCCACGGCGACCGGCGGCGGGTCGGGGAACCCGGTGACGTTCACCATCGACTCGGCCAGCACCGCCGGGGCCTGCTCGATCAGTTCCGGGGTGGTGTCCTTCACCGGGGCCGGCACCTGCACGATCGACGCCAACCAGGCGGCCGGCAACGAGTACGCCGCCGCTCCGCAGGCCCAGCAGGTGATCACGGTGGACCAGGCGCCGACGTTCACCGTGGACAGCCCGCCGGCGACCGCGACGGCGGGGCAGGTCTACAGCTACGCGTTCGTGGCCTCCGGCACCCCCGCGCCCAGCTACGCACTGGCGGCCGGGGCACCGTCCTGGCTGTCGGCTGACTCCTCCACCGGCGAGGTCAGCGGCACCGTGCCGGCCGGCACCACGTCATTCTCCTACTCCGTCACCGCGTCGAACGCGGCCGGGACCGTCACCGCCGGGCCGTTCACCGTCACCGTAACGCCCGCCTCGGTCAAGGCCGACCTGGCCGCGGGCCTGTCCTGCCCGGCCGGCCTCAAGGTGGGCGCGACCGGGACCTGCACGCTGACCGTGACCGACAACGGGCCTGCCGCCGCCAAGACCGTGATCGCCGCGGTCGCGCTGCCCGCTTCGCTGGCCGAGACCGCGTGCAGCAGCGGCTGCGCCAGGCACGGCAACGTCATCACCTGGTCGCAGTCCTCGCTGGCGGCCGGCGCCAGCGCCAGCTACACGGTCACGGTCAAGGCCGCAGCGGCCGGCAAGGCCCTGGTCCTGGCCGCTGCCGTCTCGGCCAGCCCCGACCCCGACCCGCTCAACAACATCAGCCTGGCCACGGTCACCATCAGCAAGTAACCCGCGGCCAGCCGCCTAACACGGCCAGCCCTACCAGGGGTAGGGCTGGCCGTCGCCGGTGAAGGCGCCGGCGGCCGAGCCGGGAGCGGCAGGCACGGCGGCGGCGGGCGGAACCGCGGGTTCGGCCCACGACGACATCGGGCTCACCCCGACCGAGTGGCACCTGCTCGAGATGCTGCTCCGCAACCCCGGCAAGCTGCTCAGCCGCAACCAGCTACTGACCGAGGTATGGGGGCCCGGGTACGCGGACGCAACCGGCAACCCGCGCCTGTACATGGCTCAGCTGCGCCGGAAACCGGAATCCGGCCCGGCCAGGCCCTGCCGGTTCATCACCGAGCCGGACATGGTTACCGGTACCAGCCCGGCCCGGACGACTCCTGCTGATACGTGCGCTAAGCGCGGCACGTGCCGCTCCGCGGTCCGCAGGTAGCGGCGGGCCAGTGCCACGGCCTCCTCGGGTGTCATGCGGGCACCGTCCCGGTGGGCCACGGCGAAGCTGTCCTCACTCAGGGCGCGGCGGGCGGTGTCCCGGGTGGCGGTGACCGATGCCCGACGGTAGGCCGGGTGCGGGATGCCCATCCGCTCCCGCCAGGCGTCGGCGGCTGAAAGCAGGAGCACCGCCGTCCCGGCGTCACCGTCGGCCACGGCGACCCGTGCGGTCTCCTCCACGGCGGTCAGCACCAGCCAGTGCGGGCCCGCCGGCCAGCCCTCGGCCAGCGCTTCATCCAGCATGGCCCGGGCCTGGCCGTAGTCGGCCCTGCCGCAGGCAAGCTGGCCCGAGGTGACCAGCACCTCGACCACCCCGCCGCGCACCCCGTGCTCACGGAAGAGCCCGAGCGCCTGCGCCGCCAGCGCCTCGGCGCGCGCCGGGTCGTCGCCCATCGCCGCCGCCAGCGCCAGGTTGTTCAGGGAAAAGCCCGCGCCCCAGTGGTTTTCCAGCTCCCGGCACAGCGCCAGCGTGCCGGTGCACAGGGCCCGCACCGTTTCCTCGTCACCCTCGTCGCGGGCGATGTCGGCCAGGCCCAGCAGGGCGAAGGCCTCGCCGACCCGGTCGCCCAGCGCCCGGTACCGGGACAGGCACTCGGAGTAGACGTCCCGGGTCCTGTCGTACTCGCCCCGCTCGCGGGTGATCAGGCCGAGCCGGAACAGGGCATAGCCGATGGCCGCCTCGTCGGCGGCGTCACGGGCTATGGCCAGGCTCTTGTCGGCCAGGGCCACCGCCTCCTCGTACAGGCCCTGCGCCCGTGCCATGACCGCCCGGTGGGCCAGCACGCCGGACAGCCGCGCGGTCTGCCCCAGCGCTTCGGAAAGGTTCAGGCCCTCCTCGAACAGCGCGTCGGCCAGTTCGAAGTCGTCCTGGTCGTGGGCCAGCCAGGCCGCCCCGGTCAGCGCGGCCACCCGCACCGCGGCGGGCGCGGCGCGCGCTTGGTCCAGGCCCAGGAAGTGCGCCAGCCACTGGCGGCCCTCGGTGAAGTGGCTGTGGCGCTGCCAGAACGGCGCAAGTGCCCCGGCCAGCCGCAGGCCGAGGGTCACGTCGGCCTGCTCGCGGGCCCAGCCAAGTGCCGCCCGCAGGTTGTCGTGCTCGGCCGCCAGATGACCCAGCCAGGTCATCTGCTCTGGTCCCGCCAGTTCGGTGCTGGCCGCCTCGGCGAGCGACAGGTAGTACGCGGCGTGACGCTGGCGGACGGCGGCCGCTTCCCCGCTGGCCTCCAGTTGCTCCGCGGCGAAGGCCCGGATCGTGTCGAGCTGCCGGAACCGCGCCTCGGGCACGGGCATCTTGGCGGCTTGCACGAGGCTGGCTTCCACCAGCGCGCTCATGTCGTCCAGGACGAGTGCCGGGGCCACGGCATCGGCGCGGTAGCCGTGCTCGCCGCCGGCCGGGGCGCACACCGCCTGCGCCGCCGCCAGGGTGAAGCCCCCGGCGAAGACGGCCAGCCTCCGGAGCAGCGCCTGCTGCTCCTCCGCGATCAGGCCGTAGCTCCAGGCGATCACGTCGCGGATCGTGCGCTGCCGGGCCGGCAGGTCACGGGGACCCTCGGTCAGGATGCCGAGTGCCTCGCCCATCCGGGCGAGCAGGGCCTGCGGGCTCAGCACTGACGTCCGGGCCGCGGCCAGCTCGATGGCCAGCGGCAGCCCGTCCAGCCGGGCGCACAGCTCGGCGACGGCCGCCGAGTTGGCCTCGGTGAGGGCGAAGTCGGGCAGCCGGGCCTGCGCCCGCTGCACGAACAACGCCACCGCGGCGACGCGTCCCAGCGCCTCCGGGCCGAAGGCTGCGCCGGGGGCGGGAAGGGCCAGCGGCGGCACCGGGTACACCTGCTCGCCCCGAACCCGCAACGGCGCCCGGCTGGTAACAAGCAACTGGAGTCCGGGGCATGCGGCGCGCAGCTCGAGCAGCGCCGCCGCGGCCTCGATGACCTGCTCGAAGTTGTCGATCAGCAGCAACAGCCGCTGGCCGCCGATGCGCCCGGCGAGCGTGGCCATGAGCGACCGGCCGCCGGCCTCGGCCACCCCCATGGCCTGGGCGACATAGGCCGGGACGAGCTCGGGCTCCCGCAGCGTGGCCAGGTCGATGAAGACCGCCCCGCCCGGATACCTGTCCTTCACGGCGGCAGCCACGTGCAGGGCCAGCGCCGTCTTCCCCACCCCTCCCGGTCCGGTCAGGGTTAGCAAGCACGTCGCATCACGGCCGAGCAGCCGCGCCACGGCGGCGCTGGCCTGCTCACGGCCGACCAGCGGGGTCGGCAGCGGCGGCAGGCCGGACTGCGCCGCGGCCGTGGCGCCGTAGGACGCCGGGCCCGCTCCCGCCCTGCGGGCGCCGACGGCGGCCCAGGCGGCCTCGAGCGCATCCCGCTCGGCCGCGTCCAGGTCCAAGACGGCGGCCAGCCGGTCCAGCGTGTGCCGCCGGGGCCGGGTCCGCCCCCGCTCGATGTTGCTGACGGTCTCGACGGTGACGGCGCCGGCGGTCCTGCGCACCACCGTTTCCTGGGTCAGGCCCCGGCGCTCCCGGAACGACCGCAGCAGGCTGCCCAGGTCCTGAGGCGCGTCTTCCAGCATCCGGACGTCTCCGTCCTCTTCCCCGGGCGACGGCCTGGCCGTCGGCCCCTCCCGGCGCATGTTAGCACTCTTGCCCCACGGCAAGGAAAACCCGCAATTCACTCGGAACTCGCCGTATTCCGGGCCAGAGTTCCGGGTTTTCCCTGGTCATCGGCGAACCCAGGGCAGAAAGTCAGAAGCGGCCCACACGGGTCCACGCCGCCCGTCGGTGGCGGCGGGCCGATCCGGCCCGGCCCCGGTTCATCCAGCAGGCACACGGCAAAGGACGAATACCATCATGCTGACTCAGACCACATCGAACCACCGGCTTCGCCGCGGCCGCCGACGCCCGGCGGTCGCGGCCTTGGCCGCGACCGCGCTGGCCGTCCCGGCCCTCTCTGGGGCCGCGCTGGCCGGGGCGGTGCTGCTGGCCCCGGCCGCCTCGGCACAGTCCGGCCCGGTACCGTCGTGTACCGGCGGCACCTGCACGGTCAAGTTTGCCGAGACCGGCGCACCGGTGACCTGGGACGTACCCACCGGGGTGAGCTCGGCGTCGGCCACCTTGTACGGCGGCAGCGGCGGCAGCGGCGGCAGCGGCGCGGCCGGCGGCGCGGGCGCCGAGGTCACCGCCACGCTGGCGCTGGACGGAGTGTCCTCGCTGACCATCAACGTCGGTGGCGCCGGCGGGTCCGTGACGACGTCATCTGACGGCACCGCAGGATACAACGGCGGCGGCAAAGGCGGGGACAGCGGCGCGTATGGCGGAGGCGGCGGCGGGGCGACCACGCTGTCGGACGCCAGCGGAGGGCTGCTGGTAGCCGGGGGCGGCGGGGGCGGCGGCGCCGTGGCGGCATTTCCGACAGCGTCCGGCGGGACGGGCGGGAACGCCGACACGGCGGGAGGCGCCGGCCAGGCGTACGACAGCTCGCTCGCCGACCTGAACGGCGGCGGGGGCGGCGGCGCCGGCACCCAGACAGCCGGCGGCGCAGGCGGCGCAGGCGGCACCGGCACGCCCGGCTCATGCTCGGTCATAACCGGCGCGGCGGGATCGGCGGGATCGGCGGGCCAGGGCGGCGGAGGCGGCGGCGTCCTCGGCGGCGGAGGCGGCGGCGGGTACTTCGGCGGCGGCCAGGGCGGCGAGGGCGCCGAGGAACTCTGCACCGGAGCCTTCGCCATCAACTCCCTCGGCGGCGGGGGCGGGGGATCGTCCTATACCGGCGGGCCCGGATTCTCCGGCGGGCCGGTGAACGACAGCCCGGCCGCGCCGGCCGGGCTGGACGGGAACGGCGAGGCGGTGCTGTCCTACGCCGACCCGGTCGCGACCGGTCCGGCCGCCTACACCGCGACCGCGGGCCAGACGCTGGCCGTGCCCGCGTCCTCCGGGCTGCTGTCCGCGACGGCCGGCACCACCCAGGAGAGCGGGCTAACGGCATCAGTGACCTCGGCCACCACCGCCCAGGGCGGCACCGTCACCCTCGACGCCAACGGCGACGGCGGCTTCAGCTACGCCCCGCCGTCCGGGTACGTCGGCAGCGACAGCTTCACCTACACCGTGACCGACGCCGCCGGGGATTACGCCACCGGCACCGCGACCATCACGGTGCAGCCGATCGCTCAGCAGATCACCTTCACCTCCACCCCGCCATCACCGGCGATGGTGGGCGGCACGTACACGCCCACGGCGACCGGCGGCGCATCGGGCAACCCGGTGACGTTCGGCATCGATTCGGCCAGCACCGCCGGGGCCTGCTCGATCAGTTCCGGGGTGGTGTCGTTCACCGGGGCTGGCACCTGCATCGTCGACGCCAACCAGGCCGGCGGCGACGGGTACGCGGCCGCGCCGCAATCCCAGCAGA
>JASHTQ010000171.1 GCA_030040475.1 Streptosporangiaceae bacterium | reverse complement strand
GGCCGGAACGGGGCGAGCTCCCTGATCCAGCCGATGGCGGTGGGCACGTCCCAGACCTGGTTCGCGTCGATCGCGATGCCGACGTCCTCGCCCACCACCTTCCGCGCGACCGCGAACCGGCGCTTGTCGTCCTGCAGCGACGCGCCCACCTTGATCTTCACGTAGCCGAAGCCCTCGTCGACGGCCTCGGCGCACAGCACCGCCAGCCGCTCGTCGGAATAGCCGAGCCAGCCCGGCGCGGTCGAGTAGGCCGGGTAGCCGTCCCGGCGCAGCGCGGCGATCCGCTCGGCCCGGCCCGCGGCGCCCCGCTCGAGCAGCCCGAGCGCCTCGTCCGGGGTGAGCGCGTCGGACAGGTAGCGGAAGTCGACCAGGGCGGTGATCTGCTCCGGGGTCAGCTCGGCGAGCAGCAGCCACAGCGGCTTTCCGGCCCGGCGGGCGGCCAGGTCCCAGCATGCGTTCAGCACGGCGCCCGTCGCCATGTGGACGACGCCGCAGGCCGGGCCCAGCCAGTGCAGCGGGCTGTCGCTGACCAGCCGGCGGTACAGGCCGCCGAGGTCGGCGAGGACCTCGTCCAGGTCCTGGCCGGCCACGAACGGCTCGAGCAACCGGATCGCCGCCAGCTGGACGTCGTTGCCGCGGCCGATCGTGAACGCGTACCCGTGCCCGGCCAGCCCGGGAGCGTCGGTCCTGACGATGACGTAGGCGGCGGAGTAGTCCGGCGCCGGGTTCATCGCGTCGGACCCGGCCAGCGTCCGCGACGTCGGAAACCGCACGTCGTAGGTCTCGAAGCCGGTGATTTTCGTCATCGGCGGTCCCCGGGGGGGCATGGGGGGGCTGGAAGCCCCTCCATGAGCTGGGGGGGTTTGGGGGGGATCGTTCCCCCCGGGCTAACACAGCTCACTCGGCGCTCGCCTCGCCGCCGATGACGCGGGCCAGGATCAGCGCGAACAAGATGACGCCGCCGTCGATCGCCTCGACCCAGTAGTTCGGCGCGTTCTCCAGCACGAGCAGGTTCTGCACCAGGCCGAGCAGGATCACGCCGGACGCGGCGCCGACCATGTTGCCCCGGCCGCCCTGCAGCGAGACGCCGCCGATCACCGCCGCGGCGAAGACCGAGAAGATGATGCCCTCCTCGTAGCCCTGGGTGGGCACCACCGAGGAAACCCGGCCCGCCTCCATCAGGCCGCCGACCGCGGCCAGCACGCTGGCGGTCACGTAGACGCCGATCCGGATCCGGTCCACCTTGATCCCGGCGGCGCGGGCCGCCTCCCGGTTGCCGCCGATCGCGTAGATCGCCCGGCCGATCCGGTGATAGCGCAGGAACACCCCGGTGAGCACGAACAGCACCGCGGCGACGATGAGCGACACCGGGACGACGCCGAAGTTGGCCGAGCCGAGGTAGCCGAACGCGGTCGGCAGGTTGTACGGCGCCTGCCCCTTGACGATGCCGTCCTGGATCCCGGCCAGCAGGATCGTCATGCCGAGGGTGACGATGAAGCCGTTCAGCCGGCCCTTGACGATCAGCAGCCCGTTCACCATGCCGACCGCCGCGCCGACCGCGAGCAGGATCAGGATGCCAAGGTACGGGTCGAGCAGCAGGCCGTCGCCGAACGCCGCCACCGGCACGATCAGCCACGCGGCGAGCATCGGCGCCAGCCCGTAGGTCGACTCGAGCGACAGGTCCATCCCGCCGATCAGCAGGACCAGCGACTCGCCGACCACCACGACGCCGAGCGCCGAGACCTGCTGGCCGATCCCGGTGATGTTCGCCACGGTCAGGAAGTGGCTGTTCAGGATCGCGCCGACGACGAGGAGCACGACGAGCACCGGCAGCAGCGCGGCCTCGCGGACCCAGGAGATCGCCGCCGCGCTCCGGCTCCGCCGTCTGGCCAGCGCGGCCTCGACGTCGGCGGCCAGCGCGGCCAGGTTGTTCTTGGTCTCGCTCACTGTGCTCTGTCCCCTCCCGCTGGCAGCCCCTCGGTTGCCCCGATCAGCGCCTCGCGGTCGAAGGGCGGCGCGGCGAACTCGGTGAAGATCTCGCCGCGGACCAGCACCAGCACCCGGTCGCAGATGACGAGGTCGTCAAGCTCGTCGCTGGCGAGCAGCAGGCTCGCGCCGCTGTCGCGGGTGACCCGGTCCAGCTCGGCGAGCAGCAGTTCCTTCGACGCCACGTCCACGCCGCGGGTCGGGGCGATCGCCACGATCAGCACCGGGTCGCTGGCCAGCGCCCTGGCCACGGTCACCTTCTGCTGGTTGCCGCCGGACAGCTCGCGGACCGGCTGGCCGAGCCCGGCGGACACCAGCGACAGCCGCCTGGCCAGCGGCGCGGCGCGGGCCTCACGGCGCTTCGGGCCGACGAAACCCCAGCGCGCGATCCGGTCGGTGATCGTCATGCAGATGTTCTCCGCCGCGCCGAGCAGCGGCACGAATCCCTGCGCCTGCCGGTCTTCTGGGATGTAGCCGACGCCGGCCCGCAGCGCGGCCGCGCGGTCGCCGGGCGGCAGCACCGCCTGGCCGAGCCGGACCGTCCCCGCGTCCGGCGCCAGCGCGCCGGCCACGATCCTGGCCAGCGTGGTCGCGCCGGAGCCGCGCAGCCCGGTGACGCCGACCCGCTCGCCCGGGCGCACCGTGATCGAGACGCCGGAAAGGAACACGCCCGGGGTCAGCAGGCTGACGCCGTCGACTTCCAGGACGGGCCGCACCGTCGGCCGGTCTTCGGCCACGCCGGGCTGAGGTGAGGGCTGGGGAGATACCACGGCCCGTTCGGTCAATTGATTTTGATTGTGAATTTCTCCCACCATGGCGGCGATCAGGCCGTCCTTGGTCACCTCGGCGAGCGGCGCGGACAAGACGAGCTCGCCGTCGCGCAGCACGGCCACGTCGGTGCAGACCTCGAAGACTTCCTCCAGGTGGTGGCTGATGTACAAGATCGCGACGCCCTGCGCCCGCAGCGCCCTGATCCGCTCGAACAGGCGCTCCGCCGCGCCGCGCTCGAGCGCCGCGGTGGGCTCGTCGAGCAGCAGGCAGCGGGTGCCCGCGGCCAGCGCCCTGGCGATCTCGACCACCTGCCGCTGCTCGACCGTGAGGTTCCCGCACGGCGCGTCGGCGCTGACGTCGAAGCCCCAGTCGGCCATGACCTTCCTGGCTTGCTCGCGCATCCGGCGCCAGTCGACCACGCCGCCGCGGCGGCGGGGCTGGCGGCCGAGGAAGACGTTCTCCGCGACGGTGAGGCCCGGCACCACCATCGAGTGCTGGAACACGGTCGCGATCCGGCCGCGCCAGGCGCCGATGTCGCCGAGCGGCGGGGCCGGCCTGCCGTCGAGCCGGATCTCGCCCTCGTCCGCCGGGTAGATGCCGCTCAGGATGGAGACAAGCGTGGACTTGCCGGCGCCGTTGCGGCCGACCAGGCCGAGGCAGCGGCCGGGTTGCAGGCTGAGGCTCACGCCTCGCAGCGCCTGCGTGCTGCCGAACCGTTTGTGGATCCCCGCCGCCTCGACCGCAGGCGACTGGTCTGCGGCGGCGGGGATGTCCGGTTCGCTCATTTATCTAGGATGACTCAGGATGCCGAGGCGCTGCAGACGCCGCCATGGGCGGCGCCGTAGACGTTGCCCCACAGCTGGGAATCGGAGACGGGGGTGGTGGTGACCGTGCCGGACAGGCCGTCGACCGGGGTGACGGTGAAGGTCTGCGCGGTCTTGGTCACGAACGGCGCCACGATCGGGTCGCCGAGGTTGGTGTCGCCGGCGTAGGTCACCATCTGCAGCGTGGGCGCGCCGCCGCCGGGCTGGCCCGCGGCCAGCTTGACGCCGTCCGCCGCGTCCAGGGCGTACTTCAGCGCCCAGTACGCGTACAGGTTCGCCGGCTGAGACTGCGACGCGTTCAGCGTGCCGTTGCCGATGTCGCACATCTCGAACGGCACCCCGTCGTCGCTGACCAGGATGACCTTGCCGGTCAGGCCCTTGGACTTCAGCAGCGGGAGGATGCCGGTGTCGGGCGAGGACCACTGCGAGTAGATCGCCTTCAGCGAGCTGCCGTACGCGTCGACGGCGGTCTGCGCGTCGGAGACCGCGGTGGATTCGGTCCAGACCGTGGGGTCCTTGAGGATGTGCACGGACGGGTCGTTCGCCGCCATGCAGGCGTTGAAGGCGTTGGTCCGGTCGGCGCCGTTGGAGGAGGTCAGGTCGCCCTCCAGGTCGAGCACGTAGCCGGACTTCACCTTCGAGCTGATGTACGCGCAGGCGTCGAGGCCGTACAGCACGTTCGAGGCGCGCACGACCATGTACACCTTGCCGACGCCGACGATCGTGTCGACCGAGACAAGCTGCACGTGCTTGGCGGCGGCGTAGCTGATCGCCGGGCCGAGGCTGGTCGCGGTCTCCGGGTTCACGATGATCGCCTTCGCGCCCTCGTTGACCAGGTCCTCGATCTGGGTGTTCTGCAGGCTGGCGTTGGCCGCGGCGAGCAGCGGGCCGAGCAGCTTGATGTGCAGCTGGGCGGCGTACTGGGTCTCGTAGTTGATGTAGGCGGCCCAGAACGCCGTGTCGTTGTAGGTCAGGTCCACGCCGATCGTGGTCGTCGAGGCGGCCGCGGCCGAACTGCTTGTCGACGTCGCGGGGGCGCTTGCGGAGCTGCTGCCGCTTGAGCTGCAGGCGGCGATCAGCGTGACCGCGGCCGTGGCGGCTATCGCGGTCGTGGCGATGGTGGTAATGCGGGCCGTGCGAAGGGAACTGGTGGCGCGGGAGGGACCCACGCCCGAGCGTCTGCGAAACCTCATGGGATCCTCCTGGTGGCGCTTGCCGGGTCCGCGGCGCGCACCTGTGCGGGCCACGGAAGGGGTACCGGAGTGCCGTGTGCCAGGAAAATAGATCGGATGTATGCGTGCTGTCAATGCCCTTGAACCGGGCATAAGACGGCTGATACCAAACAGATACGTGGATGTCGTCCGATCTTTGGGTTGGAGTTGCGCCTGTGCGGAGGCATCAGCTTGTGCGGAGGCATCAGCTTGTGCGCGGGCGGAGGCGGAGGCCGGCCATGCCGCCGTCGACGGCGAGGGCGGTGCCCGTGGTGGCGCTGGCCAGCGGGCTGGCGAGGTAGGCGATGGCCGCGGCCACCTCCTCGGCGCTGACCAGGCGGCCCATCGGCTGGCGGGCCGCCAGCGCGGCGCGTTCGGCCTCGGAGTCCGCGGCGGCGTCGAGCAGGCGGCCCACCCACGGGGTGTCCGCCGTGCCCGGGATCACGCAGTTGACCCTGATGTGCTCGGCCACGTGGTCGGCCGCCATGGCCAGCGTGAGCGCGTAGACGGCGCCCTTGCTCGCGCTGTACAGCGCGCGCTGCGGCAGGCCCGCGATCGCGGCGACCGAGCAGGTGTTGACGACCGCCGCCTGGCCGTTGTCCGTCACGGCCCGGCGGAGCGGGGGCAGGGCCGCGCGGGTGGTCCGGACGATGCCGAGCACGTTCACGTCGAGCACCCGGCGCCACTCGTCGTCGTCGTTGTCCTCGACGGTGCCCGCGGCGCCGATGCCCGCGTTGTTCACCAGGACGTCGAGGCTGGCCCGCCGGCCCAGCGCCTGGGCGGCCTCGGCGACCGCGGCGCGGACGGCGGCGTCGTCGGTCACGTCCGCGACGACCGGGTACAGGGTGTCGTCCGGGCCCGGCTCGGGCTTTACCCGGTCCAGGACGGCGACGCGGGCGCCGCGCGCGGCGAGCAGCCGGGCGGTGGCCAGGCCGATGCCCGAGGCGCCGCCGGTGACCAGTGCCGTCAGCCCGGCGAATTCGGCCGATTGCTCAGTCATACATC
>JASHTQ010000170.1 GCA_030040475.1 Streptosporangiaceae bacterium | reverse complement strand
ACTGGTGGGTGCTCGAGTACGGGGTCCACAGCGGCGTCCAGCGGCTGTCGAGAGACCTGAACGCGATCTACCGCCGCTCCCCCGCGCTGTGGCAGCTCGACACGGTGCCCGAGGGCTTCAGCTGGATCGACGCCAACGACGCCCAGGGCAACGTGCTGTCCTTCCTGCGCTTCGGGTCCTCGCCCGGTGGCTCGGGCGGTGACTCGGGTGGGGCCGGCACCCTGGCCTGCATCGCCAACTTCTCCGCATCGCCGCACCTGACCTACCGGGTCGGCCTGCCCCAGGCGGGCCGCTGGCGCGAGGTCCTCAACACCGACGCGGAGATCTACGGCGGCAGCGGCGTCGGGAACCTGGGCGGCATCGAGGCCGCGGCCGAGCCCTGGCACGGCAGGCCCGCCTCGGCCACGATCGCCCTCCCGCCGCTCGGCGTGCTCTGGCTGACCCCGGAGTAGCCTTTTTTGTCTCCGTGCTGAGCTGTATCAGCGGCGGCTGCCTGTCCTCTGCGTAAGCGGAGGGAGGCAGGCATGTCTCGGTCATCGGGGCTTCTCGTCGGGCGCCGGGCGCTTGGGTGGCTCGGGGTCTGCGCCGCCGCGTTGGTCCTCGGCTGGTCAGGAGGCTCTTCGCACACCGGCACGCCGGGTCCCGGGTCAACCGCGGGGGCGGCGGGGGTGGCGGGGGTGGCGCACGCCGCCGTGCCGGTGTCGCTGACCGCGGCGGGCCTGCCCGGCGCGGTCAGCACCGACATGCTGACGGTCTTTCCCACCTCGGCGACGGCCGGCGACCCGACGGCGCTCACCTTCACCTACACGGCCAACCTGGTCATCGACGGAATGCTCACGATCACGGTCCCGGCCGGCTGGACGCCGCCCAGCCAGACGCCGGGGGCCGGCTACACCACGGTGAGCTGCCCCCTGCTGATCCAGTCCGCGCCGCAGTGCGGGCTGGCCGTCGACCCCGCGGCGATGACGATCACGGTCACGAACCTGTACCGGGACAGCGACTTCGGGCGGACGCTCACCATCAGCTACCAGATGGCCACGCCGCCCGCCACGGCGGGAACCTCGACCTTCGACGCCGCCGTGCAGGACTCGTCCACGGCCGCGCCCGTGATGCTGACGGCGCCTCCGGTCGTGGCGGTGAACTGCCCGGACGGCACGGGGAGCATCGCCGTGTCGCCGCAGCAGGTGACCGCCTCGCAGGCCCGCACGCTGACGTTCGGCTACACGGCGGGCAGCTGCGGGACCCAGGCGGGCGGGCTGGTCGAGCTGCAGCTCCCGGCCGGCTGGCCGTCCGGCGGCAGCGTCGCCTGGACCGGCAACGGCACGGCGGCGGCCTCCGGGTCGACCATCTTCGCGTCCACCGGGATCCTCGCGCCCGGGCAGACGGTCGACCTCTCCTACGGCCCGGTGCCGGTCCCGGCGGCCGCGCAGGCGTACGCGTTCGGCGCCGAGGAACGGTCCTCCCGGGGCGGGACGCTCACGCCGCTGCCCGGCCCGCTGACGGTCACGGTCATGCAGGCCTACGTCACTCCCCCGCCGCCGCCGCGGGCCGGCGCGGGGGAGATCACGGTCAGCCCGGCGCGGGCGGTGGCCGGGCAGGCCGGGACGCTGGCGTTCACCTATACCGCGGCCGGCGGCGGGCTGGCGGCCTCCGGCGAGGTGACGATCCGGGTACCGCCGGGGTGGACGGCTCCGTCGCGCACGCGCGGCCGGGCCGGGTACGTGAGCTCTACCGAGGGCGCGGTGTCGGTGTCCGGCCGGCTCGTCACCGTCACCGGCGCCGACCTGGCCGGCGGGCAGCGGCTGACCATCGCCTATGCGGCAGGCATCGCCCCCAGGCTGCCCGGCGCGTCCACCTTCGTCACCTCGGAACGACCGGACGGCAGCGTGCCGCTGGCCGCGCTCGCCTTGTCTCCGTCGGTGACCGTGATCCGGGCCGGCATCGTCACGCCTTCCGGGCCGGCCTGGCCGGCCGGCCTGTACCTGCTGATCGTGCTCGCCGCCGCGGCCGCGATCGCGGCGGGCGGGGTCGCGGCTCACCTGCTCCGCAGGGGCGGGCAGGTGAGCGCGGGGACGAGCGTCCAGGCCGTGCCGCGGGCGGGGCCGCCGGCGACGCTGGCCGTCCGTGAGGTGGGACGGACGCCGACGCTCACCGTCCGGATCGAGCCGCAGGCCAGCACGGCCGTCACCACGATAAAGGAGGGCCGGCCATGACCACGGTCGACGCGTTTGCCCCAGCCACCCCCGCGGACCTGCTCTTCGGGCACGGAGCCGCTGCCCAGCAGGAGCTCGCCAGGCAGATCACGTCCGCGCATGCCGATCGTGCGCTGCGGCGGCTGCCCCGGCCGACCAGGGAGGCCGCCGTCCTCGAGGCGGCCGGCGCGGCCGGCGGGCTCCTGGACGGTGACCTGATCGGCATGCTGGTGGCCGGCTGGCGAACGCACCGCGACCTGGTCGGCGCCGCCAGGCGCACCCTGGCCGCGCCGGGCAGCACGGAACTCGTCGACCTGGTCGACCACCAGGTCACCACCACTGAGCAGTCCTCGGTCGCGGTGCTCGTGGACGGACGGCAGGTGACCACGATCCAGGTCAGCCTGTCGGTCGAGTTCGACATCGGCGCGCTTGTCGCCGGGGTTAAGGCCGGACGGCTCGTCGCCGTCCACGCCGGGCACTGCGACGTGACGGCCACGCTGGGCATCCAGGGCACCGGCGTGCTGACCAAGCACGCGAAGTTCGACCTGCCCGGCGTCGTCCCGGTCAAGCCGGGGATCCGGCTGCTCCCGGCGGAGGACTACCTCGCCGACGAGGAGGCCAACGCGCCGACGCTGCCGATGAAGACCCCTCCGGCATGGGCCGCGGCGCCTCCTGGCGCCCTCCCCCGGCAGCCGGGCGCGGTCGCGGCGGGCCCGGCGCCGTTGCCCCGGTGGTGGTCGTGACCGTCAGCCGCGGGCTTCCGGGGTGACGAAGCCGAGCTCGTAGGCCAGGACGACGGCCTGCACGCGGTCGCGCAGCCCGAGCTTCGTCAAGATCCGGCTGACGTGCGTCTTGACCGTGTTTTCCTCCACCACGAGGTTCCGCGCGATCTCCAGGTTGGACAGGCCGCGCGCGACCAGCCGGAGTACCTCGAGCTCGCGCGCGGTGAGCCGGCGCAGCTCGTCAGGGACGCCCGGCTGGGCGCGCGCGGCCAGCGTGAACCGGGAGATGAGCCTGCGGGTGATGACCGGGTCGATGAGCGCGTCGCCTGCGGCCAGGCTGCGGACCGCGGTGATCAGCTGATCGGCGGGAGCGTCCTTGAGCAGGAAGCCGCTAGCCCCGGCGCGCAGGGCCTCGTAGACGTACTCGTCGGCATCGAAGGTGGTCAGGATCAGCACGCGGGTTGCCGGGCTGAGCTCGATCACCTGCCTGGCGGCCCGCAGCCCGTCAAGGATCGGCATCCGGATGTCGAGCAGGGCGACGGCCGGGGAATGCCTGCGCGCCAGCTCGACCGCTTCACGGCCGTCCCCCGCCTCGGCCACGACGCGGATCCCCGGCTCGGACTCGAGGATCACCCGGAAACCGCGGCGGACCAGCTGCTGGTCGTCGGCGATCAGCACGGTCACCGGCACCGTGGCGGCACCGCGGCCGTCCCGCTCGTAGTGCTCGGGGTGGTCCGGCCCGACGGGATCGCGGCGATCCGGCCCGACGCGGTCGGACTGGGCCATCAGGCGGCTCCCGTGCGCTGTCCAGCAGGTTCGCGTCAACCGTAGTCCTCAGGAGGGACGGGCCGCCACAAAGGTCGCTCGGCGGCAGGACGACGGCGCCGGCCCGGAGTTCCTAACGTTCCCTGTATCCGAAGACACGGGGCTGACCTGCTCCGTTACCGATTACGGAGGTATGTCATGACTCCACTGGCCGGATTTGTCGCCGCCATCCTCGCGGGCTGGATCATCCGCGAACCTCGCCGGGCCGCCGCCGCGATCCTCGTTCCGTTCCTGGCCGTGCTTGCCGTCCAGACGTGGGCCCTCGCCGCCGGGCATGGCAGCAACCCGCCAAGCACGATCCACGGCGCCAGCTACTGGGTCGTCCAGGCCATCACGCTGGCCTTCGCCCTCGGCATCACCACACAGCTCGCCATCGTGCTCCGGGCCCGATCGGCCGCCGGCGACGGTGCCGGCGCCGGGGCGAGCCGGCGTGCGCTGCAGGCGACGGCCGTGCTGCTCGCGGCGACCGCCGCGTTCCTTACCGCGGCCGTGCTGGAGTCCAAGCCGGTGCTGCACCACAACGCCAACTCGCCGCTGCCCTGGTACGGCGCGGCCGGCATCCTGGCCTGTGTCGCGTCCCTGGTCGTGCTCACGGTGGTTCACCTCCTTCAGCGGCGTGCGGGCGCCCGGGTGGCCGCCGCCAGCCCGGGCACGACCGTGACCAGCGGCCGCCGGTAACGGCGAGTTGAACCAGGGCGACGGCGTGCCGACAATGAATGTGCAGGCGGGAGGGGTGCGAGTGAGGATCAGCGGCAGGGACCTGCGGGTCCCGCTGAACTGGACCGTAGCCGGCCTGAGCGTCCTCGATCTCGCGGTCGCGGTCATCCTGTCCGGCTACGCCGTCGCCCTCGTCAGCGGCGTCATCCACACCAGCCATCCGCACGGCGGCGCCGCGGCGTCCGTCGGGGTCCTGGCCATGATCCTGCCGGTGGCCTGGCGCCGTCCTGCACCGCTGGCGGCCGCCGCCGTCATGAGTGCCGCCGCCCTGCTCAACGGGCTGGTGTTCGGCCCGATGGTCCGGTGCGGCGCCTTCCTGCCTGCCGTCTTCCTTGTCGCCTTCGCGGTCGGCGCCCGGCGCGACCGGGCCTGGTCGGCCGCGGGGCTGCTGCTCTGCGCGGCCGCGGTCGTGGCCGAGGGTCTTTACGATCCGCAGATCAAGGGAGCGGGCCTGGTCGCCGTGCTTCCCGTGCTTGCCGCCTTCTTCGCCTCCGGGCGGCTGGTCCGCGCCAGGACGCGGACGGCCGCGGCCCTCGGGAAGTCGTCGGCCGAGCTGCGGCGGCAGCGTGCGGAGACCGCTCGGCTGGCCGTCCTGGCCGACCGCGCCCGGCTGACCGCTGACCTGGAGAAGACCCTGCACGACCAGCTCGGCGGCCTGGCCAGCACCGCCGCCGACGGGCTCGGCGCGCTGGCCGACGATCCGTCCGGCGATCCGGCCGCGGCCCGGCAGGCGCTGGTCTCGATCGAGCGGGACGGCCGGGCCGTGCTCGGGCACCTGCGCGAGGTGCTGAGCACGCTGCAGGAGCGCCCGCCCAGCGAGCCGCAGCCGACGCTGGCCCGGCTGTCCGAACTGCTCGGCCGGGCCACGACCGCCGACGCCAGGCTCACCGTGGACGGCCACCCGCGGACCCTGCCGTCCGGGCTTGAGCTGTCCGGCTACCGCATCGTCGAGCACCTCCTGCTGGCCCTGCAGGACGCGCCCGAGGCGGCCGTCGACGTGCGGCTCAGGTTCACCCCGGACGCCCTGGAGCTGCACGTGTCAGGTCCGCCTGCCGCCAACGTCGACCTCCGCGCGGTGCTGGCCGCGGCCCGGGAGCGGGCGGGCCTGCACGGCGGCACCGTGGAGAGCAGGCTGGCGGACGGGGTGTGCCACGCCATGGCCCGGCTGCCGCTGGTCAGCGGCCATGGCTGAGCTGCGCAGGTTCGCCCTGTCGTGGCGTTCGGACCTGCTGCTCGCGGCGGTCGTGGCCGGCTGGGTCCTGGTCTACCTGGGCCTGGTCGCCCCGGCGCGCGACCGGCACTGGATGGTCCTCGTCTTCGCGCTCCCGTACGCCGCCGCGCTTGGCGTGCGGCGCAGGTGGCCGGTACCCGCCGCGGCCGTGGCCTGCGCGGCGCTGGCGGCGGTGTGGCCGCTCGGCCTGGCCGCCACGGTCAATGGCGCACTGAGCATCCCGTTCTTCTTGACGCCGTTCCTCTTCGCCTACTCACTCGGCGCGGGCGCCGGGCTGGCGGTCGGCCTGGCCGGGTCGGTGCTCCTGGCGGTCTGCCTGCAGTTGTCGAACGCGGGCGTCTTCAACCCGCTCGGCGAGATGCTGACCGTCGGGCCCTGGCTGGTCGGACGCGTGGTCCTGTCCCGCCGCCGGATGGCCGAGCAGCTCCAGGCGCGTAACGAGGAACTGCGCGCCGAGCAGGAGCTGTTCGCGGCCGAGTCGATCCGCTACGAGCGGGTCCGGATCGCCAGGGAGCTGCACGACATCGTCGCGCACTGCCTCAGCGTCATGGTCGTGCAGGCCGGCGCCGGGCAGCGGGCCGCCGCCGCCGACCGCGCCGGGGTGGCGGAGGCGCTGACGTCTGTCGCGGCGGCGGCCGCGCAGGCACAGGCCGAGATCGGCAGGCTGGTCGAGCTGCTGAGCGGGGACCCGGCGTCCGGATCGCTGCCGCAGCTGCCGATGGCCGAGGAACTCGTCCGCCGGGCCAGCGCCACCGGCCTGGCGGTGAGCTGGCGCTTCGCGGGGAGCTGCGACCGGCTGTCGGCGGCGGCCTCCGAGGCCGCCTACCGCGTTGTGCAAGAAGCCCTGACCAACGCGCTCAAGCACGCGCCCGGCGCGCCCGTCGACATCAGCGTCCGCGGGCAAGACGCCGAGGTGCGGGTGGACGTGGTGAACGCCGCGGCGCGGCAGAGGCCATCCGGGCTCGAGCGATCCGGCGGCGGCTACGGCCTGGCCGGGATGCGCGAGCGGGTGACCGCCTGCGGCGGGAGCCTGGCCTCGGGACCCACCGCGGACGGCGGCTGGCGGGTGTCGGTGCTGCTCCCCGCGCACCCCGGCCGACCGCCCGGCCGCTGCTCCCGGTAACAGCCCGGGTAAGGCGACGGCTTGGCGAGCGCGGCAAGCTCGGGGACGAAGTCCGCTGCGTCGACCGGGCCGAGGCCGGCGGCCGGGGCGATGGTGTGCGCCCACTCCACGTCCAGCGTGGTTTCCTCGGCCCAGCCGACCATCTCCAAGTCGGCCGGGTTGCAGGCCGGGATCGTCGACCCCTTGCCGTCGATGCCCTTGCTGTACAGGGGCGGCAGGCTGTACGCCTGCCGGATCTGGGCGGGCTGGTAGCAGGCGAGATCGAAGGCCGCCTCGCAGTCTGCCGTCGGGACCGAGCTCGTGGCGCCTTTCAGCC
>JASHTQ010000169.1 GCA_030040475.1 Streptosporangiaceae bacterium | reverse complement strand
CGCGTCCTCGTGCAGCAGCGTGACCAGCTGCTCCATGTCGTACCGCTGGAACGCGTCCAGGTAGGCGGCAAGCAGCCCGGCCTGCTCCGCCCCGACGTCGACGGGACGCTGCTCGTCCGGCAGGGCCGCCAGCGTGGCCCTGGCCCGCTGCAGCGCGCTGTTGACCGCCGCCACGGTGGTGCCGAGCGTGTCCGCCGCCTCGGCCGCGGGCATCTTCAGCACCTCGCACAGGATCAGCGTGGCCCGCTGCCGAGCCGGCAGGTGCTGCAGCGCGGTCACGAACGCCAGCCTTATCGTGTCCCGCGCCACCGCGATGTCGGCCGGGTCGCCGTGCTCGGGCAGCACCCGGTCGTCGGCGATCGGGGAGATCCAGATGTCCTCGGTGCGCCACGGGCCGAGCAGCGCCTCGACCGGCGGCGAGGCCGGCCCGAGGTCCATCGGCAGCGCCCGGCGCTGCCTGCCGCGCAGCATGTCCAGGCAGATGTTGGTGGCGATCCGGTACAGCCACGAGCGCACGCTGGAGCGTCCCTCGAAGCCCTCGGCCGCGCGCCAGGCGCGCAGCATCGTCTCCTGCACGGCGTCGTCGGCTTCGAAGCCCGAGCCGAGCATGCGGTAGCAGTAGCCGGTCAGCTCCCTGCGGTACTGCTCAAGCTGATCCGGGTGGACCTCGGCGGGCGCGATGGGCGGCATAGCTCCCAACCCTATGCCGGCCCTCCGACATTTTCAGGCTGGCTCCATCCCGTACCTGCTCATCAGCTCGCGTTCGGCCTCGACGGGCGGCGCCTCGCCCGATGCCCACAGCAGGTGTCCTTGCCCCGATGGCACGATGCCGGTCATGGTGCCTATTCTGGCGCAGTGAGCGACCCGCCCGCCGATCCGCAGGCCACGACGCTGGCCGAGGCGGAGGCCGAGCTGTACCAGCTGGACCCGGACGAGTTCATGGCGCGCCGCCAGGACCTCGCCGCCGCCGCCCGCGAGGCGGGCCAGACCGCGGTGGCCAAGCAGATCGCGGCGCTGCGCAAGCCGACCCGTTCCGCCTGGGCGGTGAACCGCCTCGTCCGCGCCGATCCGGCGGTCGCGCAACGGATCGCCGCCCTGGCCGCCGAACTCCGCGACGCCGAGCGCGCCATGGACGGCGCCCGCATCCGCGACCTGTCCGCGGCCCGCAGCCGCCTGGTCGACGACCTCACCGCCCAGGTCCTGGCCCCCCTCAAGGCGCCCCCGTTCGCCCTGCGCGAGGAGGTGATGGCCACCTTCGACGCGGCCATCGCCGACCCCGGCGTCGCCGCCAGCCTGGGCACCCTCGTCCGCGCCGCACACTGGGCCGGCTTCGGCCTCGCGCCCGCCCCCGGTGGGACCCCTGACACCCCGCCCGCCCCGCAGCCCCCGGCCAGAAAACCCAAAACCCCCGAACCGGCTGAGGCAGGTGCGGAGCGGGAGCGCCGTCGCCGTGAGAAGATCCATGTGGCCGAACGAGCGGTGGTTGAAGCGACCCGGGCCGCCGAATCCGCCAGCGTGGCCGAACACGACCTGGAGGACACGGTCCGGCGACTGGAAACCCAGCTCGCCGAGGCCCGCGAGCGCCTGGCCGAGGCGAGGCGGCAGTCCTACCGGGCCGAGTCAAGGCGGCAGCGGGCGGCCGCGGATCTTGGCAGGCTGAGCGAGTAAACCTTCGTGCCCGGCCAGTGGCTCTATACAGACGTGGGCCGCTGGGCCGTAAACGGAGGGCTTATGGGCGTCTTGGGGTCTTCGGTAACGGTGGAGGTGTTGCCGGTGGAGGGTCGTCCGTCTGAGCCGGACGGGTTCCGTGATTTTGTCGAAGCGCGTTCGCAGGCGTTGTTGCGTTCCGGCTGGCTGCTGACCGGGGACTGGCCGAGCGCGGAGGATCTGGTGCAGACCGCGCTCGCCGCGGCCTGGCCTCGATGGACGAGCCTGACCAGGCAGGACGCGCCGGAGTTGTACGTAAGGAAGATCATGGTGAACACGTTCCTGCGCTGGCGGCAGCGGCGCTGGAACGGCGAGATTGCTACCGGGCGGCTGCCTGACTACCCGGCCTACGACGTGTTCGCGCAGGTCGATGCCCGCCAGGCGCTGCTCGCGGCGCTTGACAGGCTGCCGGCCAGGCAGCGGGCCGTGGTCGTATTGCGCTATTTCGCGGACCAGACCGAGGAGCAGACCGCGGCGGCGATGGGCTGCTCGGTGGGCGCGGTGAAGTCGCACGCTGCCAAGGCGCTGGCCCGGCTCCGGGACGCCCCGGGACTGGCCGAGCTGATCACCGGAGGAGTGACCTCATGAACCCCGAGGAGCGGCGGCTGTCCGAATTGCTGCACCGCGTCGCCCCCGAGCCCCCGCGCCGGGTGACCGTGGAGGATGTCGCGTTCCGGATGGCCAACACGGCCGGGCAGAGTCGTAGGCTGGGCCGTGCCAGGCCACCGCGTAGCCGGCCCGGCCTCCGCCTGCTTGGCCGGGGCTGGGCGCCGGCGCTCGCGGCGGCGAGCGTGATCGTGGTGGCGGGCCTGAGCGCCGGCGCCGCCGTCGTGCTCACCTCGCACCACAGCCCGACGACACAAGGCAACGGAAGCCTGGTCAACCCCACCACCCCGGCCACGTCGGCGCCCGCGACCAGCGCCGTGTCGCCGACCCAGAGCACGACTCCGGCGGCCACCGCGAAGAGCCCGGTGGCCATCCCCGACGGCCCGTGGGCGGCCGAACTGCTCGACGGCGGCCACCAGCCGCTGACGCAGGGCTCCCTGGTCAGCAGCGGGGACTCGCTGTACGCCTTGGCTTCGGGCTATCTCGTCCGGCTGGACCCGGTCACCGGCAGCGTCCTTGCCAAGACGCCGTTCAGCTCGGCGGTCCCGAACGTGCCGGTCATCGTGGGCAACACGGTGTGGACGGTGCTGGGGTACAGCGGCGGCAACGTGACGCTGCGCGGCTTCGACGCCACGACGCTCGCCCAGGTCAGGACGGTGCTGGTCCCCGCCCTCGGCCAGGTCTCGGCCGGCGGCCAGGGGGTGCTGACCAGCAGCCCCGACGGCCGCCTGTACGTGGCCGCGGGCGTCAGCGTCGCGGTCGTGGACCCGTCAAGCGGCCAGGTGATCCGCCGGTTCGACCTGACCGCGGGGACGGCGAGCTCGGTCGCGGTCTCGCCCGACGGCACCACGCTGTACGTCGGCATCGGCTCCTTCCAGCTGCTGGTCTACGACGTGGGCAGCGGCACCGAGGTGGGCTCGTCCACGATGAACATCGGCGGTGACGGCGGGAACCTGGTCGCGACCTCCGGCGGCGTCTGGGGCACGATCGGGGTCGGCATGAGCGAGTGGGTATGGTTCGCCCCCGACGGCGACCTCCGCTTCGCCCACCGCGAGAGCGCCGGCGCGGGCGCCGGCTTGGACTCGCTGCCCAGTTACTCAGGCGGCGTGGTCTGGATCGGCGGCAGCCACACCGTCGAGTGCGCCAACCCGGTCAACGGCCAGGCGCTTGCCACCGCCACCATCCCCACCGACAACGGCGTGGTGGAGTACTTCGGCAGCCCGGCGGTGGCCGACGGCCACGCCTACGCCGACTACCAGGACACCAGCTCCCAGCAAACGGGCCTGGCCCAGCTGAGCCCGCCGGCCGCCTGCGGCCAAGCCCAGCCCCAGGGCTCCTAGCCCGCTACCCGCCCGCCGGGTTGGGCGCGCCGCCGTCCGTGACCCGCTCGGCGGGCGGGGGCGGGCCCGGTGGCGTGCCGTCGCCGAAGGGTCGGCCGCCGAGTTCCTCGCGGTGGTGCGGCTGGTGCCAGCCGGACAGGTCGGGCCCGGCCGGCACGATCTGCGACGGGTTCAGGTTGGTGTGCACGCGGTAGTAGTGCTGCTTGGTCTGGGCGAAGTCGATCGTGTCGCCGAAGCCCGGCGTCTGGAACAGGTCCCGCGCGTAGGCCCACAGCACGGGCATCTCGGTGAGCTTGTTCCTGTTGCACTTGAAGTGGCCGTGGTAGACGGCGTCGAACCTGACCAGCGTCGGCCACAGCCTGACGTC
>JASHTQ010000168.1 GCA_030040475.1 Streptosporangiaceae bacterium | reverse complement strand
TCCCCGGCGGCAGCGCGGTGGAGTGCACGAACACCTCGCCGCCGTCGTCGCGGGCGAGGAAACCATACCCCTTGTCGGAGTCGTACCACTTGACCTTGCCGGTAGGCACGCGCAGACCTCACGTCGGGAACAGAACTGACAACAACCAGCGATCAACCGACCGACAGGATGCTATGGGCACTTCTAAGGCTATCGGTGCCGAACGCCTTGGAAGGAAGAGCGACCAACCCGACAGCCGCTTGTCCCCGGCCGCTCCGCCGAGCGCCTGACGCGCCGGCGTGTCGGTGCCACAGACGGGCGGGTCGGCTGGTACCGCCGCGTCCAGGCCCACCCGCTGGCCGCCGCCGCGCTGGCCGGGGGCGGGCGGGTGCCGGAGTCGATGGGCAGGGTGATCGCCGGGTACACCGGCAAGCCGGGGGACCGCGCCGTCGCCTACGGTGGAGCTGTGTACTTCGACGTCAGCCCGGACGCGTACGCGCGTTTCATGGGGCGCTACTCCGAGCAGCTCGCGGCCGCCTTCGCCGAACTGGCCGGCGTCGGCGCAGGCCAGCAAGACCTGGACGTGGGCTGCGGGCCGGGCGTGCTGACCGCCGAACTCGCCAGGAGGCTCGGTCCCGAGGCGGTGACCGCGATCGACCCGTCCGAGCCGTTCGTTGCGGCGGTCCGCGCCCGCTGGCCGGAAGCCGACGTGCGGCTGGGCACCGCCGAGGAGCTGCCCTTCGGCGACGGCTCATTCGACGTCGCGCTGGCACAGCTGGTCGTGCACTTCATGGCCGACCCGGTGGCGGGCCTGCGGGAGATGGCCAGGGTCACCAGGCCCGGGGGAGCGGTCGCGGCGTGCGTCTGGGACCACGCGGGCGGCCGCGGCCCGCTGACGCTGTTCTGGGAGGTCGCCCGCGACCTCGACCCGGGCGTCGACGACGGGTCCTGGCGGCCGGGCGGCCGCGAGGGTGAGCTCGCGGCGCTGTTCGCCAAGGCAGGCCTGACCGTCGCCGACGAGGCCGCGCTGACCGTTACGGTGCGGAACGCCACCTTCGAAGACTGGTGGGATCCCTTCACCCTTGGCGTGAGCCCGGCCGGTGCCTACATAGCGTCACTGACCGACCGCCGCCGCGCCGAGTTGCGCGAGCACGCCAGGCGGCAGCTGCCGCCGCCGATCGAGGTCACCGCCACCGCCTGGGCCGTGACCGCCCGCCCCTAACCCAGCAAGCGAACCGTCAGATCTCGGGCGCGAACGGCGGCCCGGGCGGCTCGCCCCACCAGCCCCGCACGAAGCTCGCGGCCCGCTCGAACCCCGCGACGAGCGGCCCGTCCGGGTGTCCGAGCAGTTCGCCGGTCAGCTCGCCGATCGTGGTCCCGACCGCCGCGAGCACCTGCGCAGGCTCCGCATCGGGCGCCGAACGATAGCCGAGCACCGCCCCCGAGTTACACACGAAGTCCGGCAGCGCCGTGATCCCGCGCTCACGCAGCACCTCGGCGCCCGCCGCGGTATAAGGCACGTTGGCGGCCGGCGCGATCACCCGGACCCCGGCGGGCAGCGCGGCGGCGACCCGGGCGTCGAGCGCGCCCGGCCGGGTACCGGGCACCACCACGTCGGCGTCCACGCCGAAAAGCCGCGCGGGCGGCCCGACCGCCAGCCCGTAGTGCGCCACGCAGTCGTCTCCGTGCTCGCGCCGCAGGGCGAGCAGCCGCTCGACGTCGAGCCCGTCCGCTGCGACGACGCACCCGGCCAGCGTGGACACCGCGACCACCCGGCCGCCGCGCCTGACGACCTCGCGCGCCACCCCGCCGCCGACCTTGCCGAACCCCTCGATCGCGACCGAACGCCCGTCCCAGCCGCCGTCCAGCGCGGCCGCCGCGGCCGCGGCGACGCCGTACCCGGTCAGCACGTCCTCGAACGGCACCCCATCCAGGACGGCGCTGATCGCGCCCGGCACCGCCCGGTTCTCCCGCAGCGGCGCGAAGTCCTCCTCCGCGGTGCCCATGTCCGGCCCGGTTGCCAGCCTGCCCTCGTCGGCCATCGGCCTGATCTCGGCGCAGAACCTGGCCATCAGCTCGGCCTTGCCCGAAGGATCCGAGGGATCCCCGCGCACCCCGGCCTTCGCGCCGCCGACCCGCGCGCCGAGCACGCCGAACTTGTACGTCATCGCCCGGGCCAGCAACGCCACCTCGGCCACGCTGACGTCCGGCGCCAGCCGCGTGCCCCCGGCGGACGTCGCCGCGCCTGGCATGTCGAACACCACGAACCCGGGGACCGAGCTCAGCTCGATGATCTGAGGCATGCCTGAGAGTCTGTCAGCCACGTGACGAACCACACGTACCGGGCGCCCCGATTTGCATTGAGGAAACTATATAGTTAAGCCTATGGATGCAACCGGACGACCCGGCGACACGACCGCCCTCGCCGAGGCGCTGTACGGGCTGATGACCGCCGCGGTGCGGCGGGGAAACCGCGACATCAGCCTGACCTCCGCGGCGGTGCTCGGCACCGTCGAGCGAACCGGCCCCAGGCGGATCACCGACCTGGCCGCGATCGAGGGCGTCGCCCAGCCGTCGATGACCGTGCTGGTCAGCAACCTCGAGCGGGCCGGCCTGGTCGAGCGGCAGCGCGACGCCGACGACCAGCGCGTGGTGCTCGTGCAGCTGACCGCGGCGGGCGCGGACTACCTGCGAGCCCGCCGCCGGGCCGGCGCGGACGCGTTCGCCAGGCTGATCGCCAAGCTCCCGCCCGCCGAGGCGCAGGCCCTGCTGGCCGCGACCCCGGCGCTCGTCCACCTGCGCGACCTCGACAGCGAGCGATCCCGGTGACCGGCGCCACGCCAGCAACACCGGTAGCAGCCAGCCCGTTCCGCCAGCCCAAGGCGGTCTGGGCCGTCGCGTTCGCCTGCGTGGTCTCGTTCATGGGCATCGGGCTCGTCGACCCGATCCTGCCCGCCCTGTCCAAGCAGCTGAAGGCCTCGCCGAGCTCGGTGGAGCTGCTGTTCACCAGCTACCTGGTGGTCACCGCGGTGGCCATGCTCGTGACCGGCTGGGTGTCCAGCCGGATTGGCGGCAAGCGGACGCTGGTCGCCGGGCTGATCCTGATCGTGGCGTTCAGCGCGGCGGCGGGCGCGTCCGGCAGCATCGGCGGGATCATCGGCTTCCGGGCCGGCTGGGGCCTGGGCAACGCCCTGTTCATCGCCACCTCGCTGGCCGTGATCGTCGGCGCCGCGTCCGGCGGGTTCCACGGCGCGATCATCTTGTACGAGACCGCGCTCGGCATCGGCATCGCGCTCGGCCCGCTGGTCGGCGGCGAACTCGGCGGGATCAGCTGGCGCGGCCCGTTCTTCGGCGTGACCGTGCTGATGACGATCGCCCTGGTGGCCACGCTGGCCTTCGTCCAGCCGACGCCCAAACCGCCGCGCAAGACCTCGATCACCGAGCCGCTCAAGGCGCTGCGGCACCGCGGCCTGGCGCTGATGAGCATCACCGCGCTCGGCTACAACTGGGGCTTCTTCACCCTGCTCGCCTACACCCCGTTCCCGATGCACCTGGGCATCCACGAGCTCGGCTACGTCTTCACCGGGTGGGGCATCATGGTGGCGATCTTCGCGGTGTTCGCCGCCCCGCGGCTGCAAGCCAGGTTCGGCACGCCCCGAACGCTCTACGTCAACCTCGCCCTCCTATCCGCCGACCTGGTCGTGATCGCGGCGTTCACCTCCTCCCAGCTGACCCTGATCCTCGCGGTGATCGTCTCCGGCGCCTTCGTCGGCCTGAACAACACGCTCACCACCCAGGCGGTCATGCTGATCGCCCCGGTGGAGCGCCCGGTCGCGTCGGCGTCCTACGGCTTCGTCCGGTTCATCGGCGGCGGCCTGGCCCCCTTCTGCGCCAGCAAGCTCGCCGCCGACATCAACGTGCACGTGCCGTTCTACGTAGGCGCCGGCACGGTCGCCGCGGCGATCGCCGTGCTCGCGACCGCCCACTCCGAGCTGACCCAGGCCGAGCGCAGGCTGCACGAGCCGGCCGCGCAGCCGGCCAGGCAACCAACGCAGCCCGCCCTGGTCACCGACCAGACCTGAGCCGCCCGGCACGGCGCGACACGAGCGCGTACCCGCCGCCCATCGCCACGCCGCCGGCCAGCAGCAACGGTGCGAGCAGCCCGGCGCCGCCGGTCTGGATCGCCAGCCCGAGCCCGGCAGGCAGCGCGGCACCGCCCACCGCCGAGGCCGCGACCTGCAGGCTCACCGCGCGCACCGAGCGCGCCGCCCCGGTTCGCTCCGGCGTGGTCAGGGTCAGCAGCGGGAAGATCGGCGCCGCCGCCAGCCCGACGATCATCAGCCCGAGCACCGGAACGAACCAGGGGCCGGGCAGCGCCATCACCGCCGCGCCCAGCGGCACGCCGGCCACGCCCCAGGCAAGCACCCGCCGCGCGCCGGCGCGCTGCGCCACCGGCCCGAGAACCGCGCGCCCGGCGAACATCATCGCCCAGTACGCCGAGACCGCCACCCCAGCGGCCGGATGGGACAGCCCCCGCCCCGCGGTGAGGAAGAGATAGCCCCAGATCCCGGCCCCCGACTCGATCCCGGTCTCCACCGCGACAAAACCCAGCGCCGCGACCGCCAGCCACCCCCGCCGATCGGTGCCCTCGGGCTCGGCGGCCTGCGGCGCGTCGGCCGCGACCTCGGGGTCGACCGCGAGCGCCTGCCAGCGCCGCCGGGTCAGCGCGAGCACCAGGGCGAGCACGGCCAGCGCGGCCGTCATGATCGCGTACGGCCAGCGCCAGCTCAGCCCGGCGGCGAGCAGCGCGGTGACGAGCAGCGGCCCGACGGTCGCGCCGAGCCCGTAGCTCGCGTGCATCCAGTTGATGTCCCGCGCGCCGAAACGCGCCGCGGCATACGCGTTGAGTGCCGTGTCGATGACCGCGAAGCCGATCCCGAACACGATGATCCCGACGGCGAACACCCACGGCGCGGGGGCCAGGGCCTCCGCCGCCAGCGCGGCCGCCGCCAGCCCGGCCCCAGTGGCAAGCACGGTGCCGACGGCAAGCACGGGACCGCCGCGCACCCGGGACAGGACGCGCCCGGTGCCGGCGCTGGCGATCACGCTGGCGGCTACCCCGAAGGCCAGCAAGATCCCGAGCGCCCCGACCGGCACGCCGAGACTCAGCCGTATCGAGGGCCACAACTGGCCGAGGGTGGAACCGGGCAGGGCGATGAACAGGTAGGCAAGACAGGCCAAGACAAAGGCGGACACGGTGCGGAGATCCCTCGCGTAGCAGCAGCGGAAGCCATGGAAATGTTTCGCCGTGCCGCTTGTCAGGAACGGCACGCGATGACTGGTCAGAAATCCGTTACGTCAGCGCGTGCCTGGTGAACCGGCCACTTCAGCTCCTGTCACGACATAAGTGCCCGTATAAACGTAAGGTTCGTTCGGTAGAAATCAAAATCTTTTCATTTATCCAGAACGGGCCGTGGTGCTTCTTCCACCTCAGCCGGCTCGGCGGCGGGTGGCGGGAGCGCGGCGGCCGGCCGCGGCGTGGCGCGTTCCAGCGCACCCCAGCCCCCCTCGGCCTCCCGTATGGCCTGCTCGGCCCGCTCGCCGCCGCGCAGCCCGAACAGCCGCTTGGCCAGCACCAGGTAGATCACGATGGCCGCGTTGATGGCCAGCGTGAGGCATTTGAGCACGGTGGGCTTGCCGGTGATCTCGTAGATCTCCGGGGCGAAAAGCAGCGTGGTCGCGACGAACGTCAGGTACTCCGCCCACCGCCTGGCGTGCCAGAGCCCGACGGCCTCGACGCCCTCGAGCGCCGCGTAGGCGGCCAGCACGACGCCGGTGATCTCCAGGTTGCGGGTGCTGATCGCGAACAGCCTGGTCAGCTCGCCCACGATGCCGCCGCTCACGGTGGTCACCGGGCCGCCGACGCCGCCCTGCAGGGCGGTGACGATGCGCAGGAAGTCCTGCTGCCACGCGGACTTGTGGGCGAGGAACACGAACACCGCGACGGCAAGCACGCCGAGCACGGTGAAGTGCACGGCCCTGTCGACGGCGATCAGCCGCAGCACGTACTTGTCCCGCAGCGGGCGGCCCCGCAGCGGCAGCGTGATCTGGTCGCGCCCGGGCGGGAACGGGCGGGTGGGCTCGGCCGGCCGGGGCCGCGGCAGCCAGCAGTCGCAGCGCAGGCAGCGGTGCCAGCGCAGCCCGCCGAGTTCGCGCACCACCAGGTCGTCGCCGGGCCTTACCTGCGCCGCGTCGGTGCCGACGAGCACGTGCCCCTGCACGGCGCAGTCCAGCAAGTCGTAGGACAGCCTGCGATGACGCCGCATCACGTCACCCTATGTCGTAACGGGCGAAGCGGCGCCCGGCGGAAAGGAGCGCCGCTAGTTCCTGCGGCCGCCGGAGAAGATCGACAGGAAGAACAGGAAGACGTTGAGGATGTCGAGGAAGATCGACGCGGCGATCAGCGGCGCGGCGTTCAGGTTCTGGGAGCGGCGCAGCCGCTGGAAGTCGAACATGGTGAAGATCGCGAAGATCGCCAGGCCGAGCACCGAGTAGGCGAGCTGGGCGTGCGGGATGTGCACGAAGATCAGCACGATGCCGAACACGATCAGCGCGAGCAGCGCGAAGAACGCGATCCTGGCGAGCGGGGCGAGGTCTCGCCTGGTCGCGTAGCCGGCCGCCCCGAACCCGGCGATGAACAACGCGGTGGCCCCGCCCGCCTTCCACAGCACGTCCGGGTTCGTGGTCGCGTAGTACGTCAGCGTCGGCGCCATCGCCACGCCGATCAGCAGGCCGAAGGCCGCGAGCAGCGCGATCGTCAGTCCCTGCGACCTGCGGGCCGCGAACCGCATCGCGATCAGGCAGACGAACGCCGCGATGAACGCGATGATCGCGGGCCCGGAGGAGGTCATGTTGCGGGCCAGGTAGGCGCCGGCCGCGAACAGCGCGGCCGTGGCCGCGACGTACCCCATCGTCTGCGCGAACAGGGTGCGGGTCCAGTCGGGGCTGGTCGTCCCGTACCCCTGGTACCGAAGAGACGCGCTCATGACCGCCTGCTCCCTGCTTCCCGTCTTCAGGCCCATCCGAGTTGCCCCGGACTACGAAGCAACGACACCGGCCAGGCCGGACCAGCCGCCCGCAAAGGAGACGGACATGATCGGCGACCTGTTCGACAGCCCCTGGAAGGTGCTGATCGTCGCTGCTGTGCTCATCGTACTGTTCGGATCGAAGAAATTGCCCCACGCGGCACGTTCGCTCGGCCAGTCGATGCGCATCCTGAAGACCGAGGTCGGCAGCCTGCACGAGGAGGATCAGAGCCTGGAGTGAGCCACCCGGTGCGCCGTGCTGGGTAGCATCGCAGACCGTGACTGGTTCGCGGGGGACAGGCGGCGCGGCGTCGCCGCGCGGGCTGGCCGCCGCGCTGCGCGCGGCCGGGCTGACCGAGGTGGACGCCTCGGCCCGCCGCCGCGCGGAGTACTCCTCGGACGCGTCCAACTACCGCGTGCTGCCCGCGGTGGTGGCGTTCCCCCGGCATGTCGAGGAGGCGGCCGCGGCGCTTGCGGTAGCCAGGGACCACGGCGTGCCGGTGACCAGCCGCGGGGGCGGCACCTCGATCGCGGGCAACGCGGTCGGGGCGGGCCTGGTGCTCGACTTCTCCCGGCACCTGAACCGGGTGCTGCGCGTCGACCCGGAGGCGCAGACCGCGGACGTGCAGCCGGGCGCCATCCTGGACGACATCACCGCGGCCGCCGCGGGACACGGGCTGCGGTTCGGCCCGGACCCGTCCACGCACTCGCGGGCGAGCATCGGCGGCGCGATCGGCAACAACGCCTGCGGCTCGCGCGCGCTGCGGTACGGCCGGACGGCCGACAACGTGCTGAGCCTGGACGTGCTGACCGCCTCCGGCGAGC
>JASHTQ010000167.1 GCA_030040475.1 Streptosporangiaceae bacterium | reverse complement strand
GACCTGCTCGTAGACGGACTCCTGGACGAGCAGCCGGGAGCCCGCGCAGCACACGTGGCCCTGGTTGAAGAAGATGCCGTTCACGATCCCCTCGACCGCCTGGTCGATGGGCGCGTCCTCGAACACGATGTTGGCGGCCTTGCCGCCCAGCTCGAGGGTGACCTTCTTGCGGGTCGGGGCGCAGGCCCTGGCGATCTGCTTGCCGACCTCGGTGGACCCGGTGAACGCCACCTTGTCGATGCCGGGATGGGTGACAAGCGCGCGGCCGGTCTCCCCCGCGCCGGTGACGATGTTGACGACGCCGGGCGGCAGGTCGGCCTGCTGGCAGATCTCCGCGAACGTCAGCGCGGTCAGCGGCGTGGTCTCCGCGGGCTTGAGCACCACCGTGTTCCCGCAGGCCAGCGCGGGGGCGATCTTCCAGGCCAGCATCAGTAGCGGGAAGTTCCACGGGATGACCTGGCCGGCCACGCCGAGGGGCCTCGGCGCCGGGCCGTAGCCCGCGTACGCCAGCTTGTCGGCCCAGCCCGCATGGTAGAAGAAGTGCGCGGCGACCAGCGGGATGTCCACGTCGCGCGATTCCCTGATCGGCTTGCCGTTGTCCAGCGACTCGAGCACGGCGAGTTCCCGCGCTCGTTCCTGAACGATCCGGGCGATGCGGAACAGGTACTTGCCCCTCGCCGCGGCGGGCAGCCCGGACCAGACGTCCTCCTGCGCCTTGCGCGCGGCGCTGACCGCGCGGTCCACGTCGGCGGGGCCTGCCTCGGTCACCTCGGCCAGCACCTCCTCGGAGGCCGGGGAGATGGTCTTGAACGCGCGGCCGTCCACGCCCGGGGTGAACTCGCCGCCGATGAACAGCCCGTAGGACTCCTTGATGGAGACGATCGCACGCGACTCCGGTGCCGGTGCGTACTCGAACTTCGGCATGCTACGAGGGTATGCCGGCCAGGACTTCGCCGGCGGCGCGCCGCCCACCCGGTCCCGCGCCTCCGGGGCCACCACCCGCACGCCCGCTCCGTTCCGCCTGGCCACCCGTTACCACGGCGCCGGCGCAGGCCGTAGCACCACCGCCCGTTCGGCATAATTCACATTCTTTTTTACCGAACGAACGGTGGTGCGTGCTTCCTGCCTGCTCGCCGGGATCCGGGGATTGACACAGCCGCCGCGCGGCCCTCATGCTGAGCCGGTCATCAGGTGGGGGGTTTGTGCCGGCCCGGACGCGGGCCGGCAGGTGCCCGGAGACGGATTCCTCCGGCCGGATGCCAGATCCAGGGTCGGCCGGCGATGGGTGGGGACCTGATGGCGCGAGAGTGGAATGTCCCGGGCTATACCGAGGTGAAGACGCTGGGCTCAGGCGGGTTCGGCGAGGTGGTGCTGGCCAGGCACGACGCGTCAGGCGCCCTGGTGGCGATCAAGTACCTGCGCCCGGGGCTGCTGGCCGACCCGGAGTTCGCCGCGATGTTCCGCAGCGAGGCGGCGGTGCTGGCCTCGGTACAGGACCCGAACGTGGTCCGGCTGTATGAATACGTGGAGTCGCCGTCGGGCGCGGCGATCGTGATGGAGCTCATCGACGGCGTGGCGCTGCGGGAGATCCTGACCCGGCAGGGGCAGACCACGCCGGAGGCGGCGCTGGTGGTCTTGCAGGGCTCGCTGCTCGGGCTCGCCGCAGCGCACAGGCGCGGGGTGGTGCACCGTGACTACAAGCCGGAGAACGTGCTGGTCAGCGGGCAGGGCACGAGCAAGCTGACGGATTTCGGCATCGCCGTGCGGGCCGGGGACCTGGCGATGGCCGCGGGCACGCTAGCATACGCGCCGCCGGAGCAGTTCGGCGGCGGCGCGGCCACCCCGTCCGGCGACGTGTACGCGGCGACCGCCACGTTCTACGAGTGCCTGACCGGCCGCCCGCCGTTCAGCGGGGACACCGCGGAAAGGCTGATGCACCAGCACCTGGCCGAGCCGGTGCCGCTTGAGCCGGTACCGGAGCCGCTGCGGCCGCTGATCGAGGCCGGGATGGCCAAGGACCCCGGCCGCCGGCCGGCCGACGCCGCCGCCCTGGTCGCCGAGCTGCGGACGATGGCCGGGAGGGCCTACGGCCCGGACTGGGAGCAACGCGGCCGCTCGTCGCTGGGTGCGGCGGCGCTGCTGCTGGCCGCGCTGTGGCCGTCCGGCGCGGCGCCGGCGGTGCAGGCCACCGCCGTGCACAATGTCTCGCTGCTCCGGCACCTGCGGCCCCGGCACATCGGCCCGCTCAAGGGCGGCATCGCGGCCGGTGCCGCGGCCACGGTCGCGGTCGTGGCTGTCGTCGTCGTGGCCCACACCGGGTCCGCGGCGCCTGTGTCCTTCCCGACCATCGTCGGCGGCCTCGACGGCGTGGCCGCCGCGTCCGACGGCAGCGCCTGGGCGGTCGGCGACACCGGCTTCAACGCCGACGGCAGGACGCTGATGCTGCGGTGGGACGGCACCACCTGGACGCGGGTACCCAGCCCAGACCCGGGGGCATCTCGGCACATCGCCGACGTGGCCGCGGCGTCCGACGGCACCGCCTGGGCGGTCGGCTGTACCGACTGCGACACCGGCACCGGCACCGGCACCGGCGTCCGGACGCTGATCATGCGGTGGAACGGCACCGTGTGGACGACGGTGCCCAGCCCGAGTCCCGGAACCAACAGCTACCTCAACAGCGTGGCCGCGGCGCCCGACGGCACCGCCTGGGCGGTCGGATGGAGCGACGGCGACTCGCTGATCCTGCGCTGGGACGGCACGGCCTGGACGCGGGTACCCAGCCCGGACCCCGGAAGCGGACCCGGGATGACCAACTCGCTTTACGGCCTTACTGTCACGCCTGCCGGCACCGCCTGGGCGGTCGGCTACAGCGACAGCGGCGGCGTCATCAGTGCGTTGATCATGCGGTGGAACGGCGCCGCGTGGACGACGGTGCCCAGCCCGAGCCCCGCGGACAGCTACCTGTACGGCGTGGCCGCGGCCCCCGACGGCACCGCCTGGGCGGTCGGATGGACCGGCAGCAACACCTACGCTCCCGTCAGGACGCTGATCATGCGGTGGAACGGCACCGCGTGGACGACGGTGCCCAATCCGAGCCCCGTAGAAAGCTACCTCTACGGCGTGGCCGCCGTGTCCGGCGGCAGTGCCTGGGCGGTCGGATGGACCGGCAGCGGCACCGACGACAGGACACTGATCCTGCGGTGGAACGGCGCCGCCTGGACGCGGGTGCCCAGCCCGGACCCCGGATCCGAGGCGGTTCTCTCGGGCGTGATCGCCCTTTCCGGCAGCAACGCCTGGGCCGTCGGCGCCGCCGGCGGGAAGACCCTGTTCCTGCGGTGGAACGGCCAGACGTGGAGCGGCCCTCCCGTGCAGGCGTCGTCGGCCGCTGCGCCGACGTCCTCCGCTGCCGCCTCCGCTGCGTCCTCCGCTGCGGCCGTCCCCGCGCCCTCCGCCGCCTCCTCCGCCGTAGCCTCGCCCGCGTCTTCCGCCGTGTCCTCGCCCTCGCTGCCGGCGCGGCAGCAGGCGGCGCAGGCGCTGGCGGCACTGCTCGCCCAGAGCGGTGCGGACAGAGCCGCGATCACGCAGGCCTTCGGCGCCGTCGCGGCCTGCTCGGCCGGCCTGAGCCAGGACGAGGCGACCTTCAGCGACGCCGCGGCGTCGCATCAGGACCTGCTGGCCAGGCTCGCCACGCTCACCGACCGCGCTGCCCTGCCCGCCTCGATGCTGCAGGACCTCACCCTGGCCTGGCAGGCATCGAGCGAGGCCGACCAGGACTTCGCCAGGTGGACGCAGGACGAGATCACCGGCGGCTGCAGCACGAACGACAAGTCCGATGCCAACTACCGGGCCGCCATGGTGCCCGATGACCAGGCTACGACGGACAAGAAGGCCTTCGTCGCGCAGTGGACCCCGATCGCGGAGGAGTACGGCCTGCCTGTCTACCAGTACAGCCAGATCTGACCGGGTCCCGGTCAGTCCACGGTGAAGTAGTCGGGGCCAGAGTAGTGGCCGGTGGCCATCCTGGTGCGCTGCATGAGGAGGTCGTTGAGCAGGCTGGAGGCGCCGAAGCGGAACCAGCGGGGATCCAGCCAGTCCTCCCCCGCCGTCTCGTTGACCAGGACCAGGTAGCGGATGGCGTCCTTGGCGGTGCGGATGCCGCCGGCCGGCTTGACGCCGACCTGGCGGCCCTGCGTCTCGCGGAAGTCCCTGACGGCCTCGAGCATGACCAGCGTCACCGGGAGCGTCGCGGCCGGCGTGACCTTGCCCGTCGAGGTCTTGATGAAGTCGGCGCCGGCGAGCATGGCCAGCCACGAGGCGCGGCGCACGTTGTCCAGCGTGACAAGTTCGCCGGTCTCCAGGATCACCTTGAGGTGGGCGGCGTCGGCGCAGGCCTCGCGGACCGCGGCGATCTCGTCGTAGACATCCCGGTAGTGCCCGGCGAGGAAGGCCCCGCGGTCGATCACCATGTCCACCTCGTCGGCGCCGGCCGCGATCGCGTACCGCACGTCGGCGAGCTTGACGTCCAGGCCGGCCCGGCCGCTGGGGAACGCGGTCGCGACGCTGGCCACGTGGATGCCGCTGCCCTTGACCTCCTGCGCCGCGACGTGGGCCAGGTCCGGGTAGACGCAGACCGCGGCGACCTTCGGCGCGGTGGGGTCGGCGGGGTCGGGCCGCTTGGCCTTGGCGCACAGCGCCCGCACCTTGCCCGGCGTGTCCTGGCCTTCCAGGGTGGTCAGGTCGATCATCGAGATCGCCATGTCCAGCGCCCACTGCTTGGCGGTGGTCTTGATCGACCTGCCGGCCAGCATGGCCGCGCGGGCCTCCGCGCCTACCTTGTCCACTCCGGGCAGCCCGTGCAGGAACACCCGCAGGTCCGTGATGGTGTCGGCCTGGGCGCTCATCGGCGTCTCCCTTCGATGCCCCTAGGCCACCATTCTCGCTCAGTGGTGGACGGCGGCGAGCAGCGCGGAGTACGAGCGGACCAGCGCCGCATGCTCGAGCGGGAGCAACGGGCTGTCGGGCTGGCAGCCCTCCTTGATCCACTGATCGGACAGGTCCATGGCCGCGGCCCGGTGCACGGCCGCGGGCCTGACCGCCTCGTCGGGCTCCTCGTAGAGATAGCGGTACAGGCGGGCCACCGCGTCGACCAGCTCGTCGTTGTCCGGACCGGGCGCGTGCTGCCGCTCGCGGTGCACGCGCCACCAGTCGACCTCCAGGGCGGCGGCCTTGGCCGGGTTGGCGGGCTCGCCGTAGGTCAGCCGCACCAGCGCGTAGAAGCGCCGCATGCAGCGCCTGGCCCGGTCGGGATGGTTGTCGGGATAGGGCGCCCACAGCTGGTTGGCGCGCAGCACCAGCCAGGCGCCGTGCACGGTCCGGAACCAGTCCATGCCGAAGCCGGCCCTGACAAGCCCGACCGACGCCCTGAGCACCTGAGGCCACCTGCGCAGGTAATAGCCCACCCAGGCCCGGTATTCCAGGTCGGCGATGCGGACGGGATCGAATGACCGGAGCCGGCTCGGCTTGCCCGTGTTGACTACCCCAGTGCCCATCTGCTGCTCCCTCCCTTTCGGAGTATCATCGCGTGCCGCGCAAGCCAGGCGAGCGGCGTTCGGGCCGAAACGCCGGCGGATTGGGGCAGGGTCAGCCGGCGCTGGCGGCCTCGATCGCCCGGCCGAGGGCGATCAGCTGCTCTTCGCCGCCGGGCGGGCCGATGAGCTGCAGCGAGGCGGGCAGGCCGGCCGGGCCGCCGGGCACCGGCAGGGAGAGCGCCGGCAGGCCCGCCAGGTTGGCCGGAATCGTGAGCACCGTCCAGGACACGCCGCGCTCGTCGAGCAGCGGCGGCGGCCCCACCAGCGTGGGCATGGCGAGGAAGGGATGCGCGGCCAGCATGGCGGCGAACCACTCGCGCACCGAGTCCCTGGTCCGGTTCGCGGCGGCCACCTCATCGGCGGTGATCTCGGCCGCCTCGGCCATGTTGCGCCTGATGTTCGAGCCGAGGAGCTCCGGCGCGGACATCAGGTACTCGTTCACCGGGTAGGCCTCGGCGTCGATGAGCACGTTCCCCGCCAGGTTGGCCGCGGCGAAGTCGAAGCCGGTCACCGCCGCGGCCGGAATGCCGGCGGCGGCCAGCGCCACGTCCACCGCGGCCTCGACCGCCGGATTGACCTCGGGGCGCAGCCGGCCGACCGCGAGCTCGCAGGACCCGGCGCCGAAGCCGGGCTCGATCAGGCGCATGCCAAGCTCCACCGCGGCGACGTCCGCGCCGAGCAGGCCCACGGTGTCCATCGACGCCGCCAGCGGGTAGACGCCCTCAAGCGGCACCCGGCCCCAGGTCGTCTTCAGGCCCACGACGCCGCAGCACGCGGCGGGGATCCGGACGGAGCCGCCGGTGTCGGTGCCCAGCGCGACGTCCGCCTCGCCGACGGCCACGGCCACCGCCGAGCCGCTGGAGGAACCGCCGGGCAGGCGCCGGGGATCAAGCGGGTTCACCGGGGTTCCCGACCACCGGTTCCACCCGCCCGCCGACCAGCACAGCTCGGTCAGGTTGGTCTTGCCGACGATCCTGGCGCCCGACCGGCGGGCCGCGGCGACCACGGGCGCGTCCCGGGCAGCGGGTTCGGCCTGCTCGGCGATTGCCTGGCAGCCGACGGTGGTCGGCACGCCCTCGACGTCGATGCAGTCCTTGACCGCGAGCCGCGGGCCGTCGCCTGGCGCCTCAAGCCGTACCAGCCACGTTGCCCCGGAATCCACCCGGCCAATGTAGCCGGCCCGGGCGGACCCGCAGGCGGCAGGTGCAGGCGGCACGGCGAGCCTGCGCTGATAGCAAGATGTCACCGATATTTCGCCTCAGTGTCACGGTGTCTTGTGATGCCGCAAACCCCTGATATCGCACCTTGTGGCTATGAGGGTCGCGATAATCACCGAGTCATTTCCGCCCGATGTCAACGGCGTCGCGCATTGCGTGCAGCGGGTCGCCGAACTCCTCGCGAAGCAGGGCCATCACCCGCTCGTGATCGCGCCGAAGCCGGCCAGGGACGCGGGGGATCCAGGCACGTTCCCCTACCCGGTCGTGCGGGTTCCCGCGGTGCCGATGCCCGGCTACCCGAGCTTCCGGCTCGGCCTGCCAAGCATCCGCGTCCGCGACGCGCTGGTCAGGCACCGCGCCGAGGTGGTCCACCTGGCCAGTCCCGTCTGCCTGGGCGCCTACGGCGCCGCGGTGGCGGGCCGGCTCGGCCTGCCCATGGTCGCCGTCTACCAGACCGACCTGCCGTCCTACGCCCGCGCGTACAAGCTCGGCCGGGCAGGCGAGGCGTTCGCGTGGCGGTGGCTGCGCCGCATCCACAACGACGCCGGCCGGACCCTGGCCCCGTCCACGGTCACCGCGACGGGGCTGCACAGCCGCGGCATCCACAACGTCTGGCTGTGGGGCCGCGGCGTGGACACGCACCGCTTCGACCCGGCCCGCCGGAAGCCGGAGCTCCGCGCCGGGCTGCTGGCCAAGGGACGGCCAGGGGGCACCGTGCTCGCGGGCTACGTGGGCCGCCTGGCCACGGAAAAGCGCGTCGAGCTGCTCGCCAAGATCACCGGCCTGCCGGGGGTGCGGCTGGTCATCGTGGGGAAAGGGCCGGCCGAGGCGGCGCTGCGCGAGTGCATGCCAGCTGCCATCTTCCTCGGCGAGCGGCGCGGGGACGAGCTGGCGGCGATCTACGCCAGCCTGGACGTGTTCGTGCACAGCGGGCCCTACGAGACGTTCGGGCAGACCCTGCAGGAGGCCGCCGCGAGCGGCCTGCCGGTCGTGGCGCCCGCCGCCGGGGGGCCGCTCGACCTCGTCGACGACGGCATCACCGGCTACCTGGTGCGGCCGGGCAACGCGGACGCGTTCGCCGCCGCGGTGCAGAAGCTGGCCGTCGATCCGGCGCGGCGCGCGGCGTTCGGCGCGGCGGGACGTCGCAAGGTCCTGTGCAGGACCTGGCCGGACCTGACCGAGGAACTCGTCGACCACTACTTCGCCGTCCTGCGCCGGACCCGGCCGGCCAAGGTCGCCATATGAGGATCGTCCGGCTGGCGAACTTCGTCGCGCCGCACTCCGGCGGGCTGCGCACCGCGCTGCGCGAACTCGGCGCCGGCTACCTGGCCGCGGGCCACGAGCCCGTGCTGATCATCCCCGCGGAGCGGGACAGCGACGAGCAGACGGCCCAGGGACGGGTGATCACGCTGCGCGGGCCGCGGGTTCCGTTCACCGGCGGGTACCGGGTGCTGCTGCGCAAGCGCAAGGTAACCGGGCTGCTCGGCGGGCTGCGGCCGGACGTGATCGAGGTGTCCGACCGGACCACGCTGCGCTGGACCGGACGGTGGGCGCGGCGGCACGGCGTGCCTGCCGTGATGGTGTCGCACGAAAGCCTCGCGGCGCTGCTCGGGCTGGTCCGGCTGGGGCTGGCCCGGCTGAACGCGGTCGCGGACGCGCTCAACCGCCGGACGGCGCGGGCCTACCAGCGGGTGATCTGCACGACGGGCTGGGCGGCAGCGGAGTTCGAGCGAATCGGCGCCGGCCACGTGGTCCGCGCCCCGCTGGGCGTCGACCTGGACACGTTCACCCCCGAGCGGGGCGGCCAGCGCGTCAGGGACCGGTACGCGGCGGCAGGCGAGACGCTGCTCGTGCACTGCGGCCGGCTCTCCCCGGAGAAGGCGCCGCAGCGATCGCTGAACACGCTGGCCACCCTGCTGGCTGACGGCGTGCCGGCCCGGCTCGTGGTGGCCGGCGACGGCCCGCTGCGCGGGCGGCTGCAGCGGCACGCCGCGCGCCATGCGCTGCCGGTCACGTTCTCCGGCTTCCTGCCGGACCGGACGGACCTGGCCGCGCTGCTGGCAAGCGCCGACGTGGCCATCGCTCCGGGGCCGGTGGAGACCTTCGGGCTCGCCGCGCTCGAGGCGCTTGCCTGCGGGACGCCGGTCGTGGTCAGCGCGGCGTCGGCGCTGCCCGAAGTCGCCGGCGAGGCCGGGGTCAGCGTCGCCGGGGACGATCTGGCGCCTGGCGTCCATGAGCTGCTGGCGCGGCCAGATCCGGCTCGGCGGGCGGCGGCCAGAGCGCGGGCGGAGCGCTACGACTGGCCGACCGCCGTGCAGGCCTTCCTCGCCGTGCACGAGTCGGTCGTGACAGGACGGGTCAGAGTGAACGTTGGGAGCAGCGGGACTTCCGGTAGCGCCGCAGGCCTAGCGGACGACATCACCGTTCGGAGGACGGCATGACTACATTCGTCGCCTTGGGCGACTCCATCACGGTCGGTATGGGCGACCCGGCGCCGGACGGCGGCTGGCGCGGCTGGGCCGCCTTGCTCGCCGCAACCCTGCACCAGCCCGACATGCACAACCTGGCAACGCTGGGCGCCCAGGCGCCGGACGTGGAGCGGCTGCAGCTGCCGGCCGCCCTGCGGCTGAAGCCCGACGTGGCCGGCTTGATCGTGGGGATCAACGACACGCTGCGCCGCGACTTCGACGCCGGGCGCACCGGCGCGGCCATGGACCGCACGGTCGCGGCGCTGCGGGCGACCGGGGCGGAGGTGCTCACCATGCGGCTGCCCGACCCGGCCCAGATGTTCGGCCTGCCGCGGGCGATCGGCCGGCCGCTGGGGCGCCGGATGCGCGCGGTGAACGCGGCGGTGGACGAGGTGGCGCGGCGGCACGGCACCGTGCACCTGGACGCGGCCGGCGACCCGGCCACGTACGAGCGCGACAACTGGAGCGTGGACAGGCTGCACCCGAACGAGCGCGGGCACCGCATGATCGCCTGCCGCTTCCACGGCCTGCTGGCAGCGGCCGGCTACCCGGTCGGCCCGGCACCCGATCCCGAGCCGTCCAGCCCGCCGCCCAGCAGGCTGGCGGAATTCGCCTGGATGGCAACCAAGGGCACCGCGTGGGTGCTGCGCCGCTCCACCGACCTGGTACCCGCGCTGGTGGGCATGGCCGTGCGCGACTGGCTGACCGCCAGGGAGATCGTCGAGGACACCGAACCACAGGACGTTCCCGCCATCGACATGGCCGAGGTCTCGTCAACCTGAACGCCTTCAGTCGACCTTCAGGAAACTTAGAGTGTTGCGGGTGGTTGCCCTTGGCTGCCCTCAAGGTTGGCGGGCGACTATCAAGGCGTAACGAAAGGACCAAGCCGCACCGCCAGCGGCACCCGAGTTGGGGGCGAGAACCCATGAGCGAGACTTACGACCCGAACCAGCCCGAGCGAGGACAGGAGTACCCGGGCCAGCACCAGGAGTACCCGGGCCAGCACCAGGGGTACCCGGGCCAGCAGCAGGGCCAGGGCTATCAGGGCCAGCAGGGTTATCGTGGCGGGCCTGCCTTCGCCGCGGGCGGCGGCGGCCAGCAGCCTTGGTGGGCGATGGCGACGCCGACGCCTCCTCCGCCGCCGCGGCGCAGGAACCGCAAGCGCGGGCTGATCCTTACCGGCGCGATCGCGCTCGCGGCAGGGGCCGCGGCGGGCGGGCTGATCAGCGGGCTGAGCGGCACCTCGTCAGCGGGGACGGCGACCGCCACGTCCAAGACCATGCTGACCTCCAGCCAGATTGCCGCCAGGGTAGACCCGGCCCTCGTTGACATCGTTGCGACCGACAGCCTGCAGCAGGAAACCTCGGCGGGCACCGGAATCGTGCTCACCTCCACCGGCGAGATCCTCACCAACAACCACGTGATCGAGGGCGCCACCTCCATCAAGGTCACTGACGTCGGCAACGGCAAGACGTACACCGCGACGGTGGTGGGCTACGACGCCACGCAGGATGTCGCGGTGATCCAGCTTCAGGACGCCTCCGGCCTGACGATCGCCAGCCTGGGCGACTCCTCCTCGGTCCAGACCGGCGACACCGTGGTCGCGCTCGGCAACGCCGAGGGCAAGGGCGGTACCCCGTCGGTCGCCACCGGCACGGTCACCGCGCTGAACCAGTCGATCACCGCCTCCGACGAGGGGTCCGGCACGAGCGAGCAGCTCACCGGGCTGATCGAGACCAACGCGGACATCCAGCCCGGTGACTCGGGCGGGTCGCTCGTCAACGCCTACGGCCAGGTGGTCGGCATGGACACCGCGGCCTCCACCAGTTACCAGTTCCAGACCCAATCAGGGCAGAGCGCGGAGCAGGCCTACTCGATCCCGATCAACGAGGCGGTGTCCATCGCCAAGCAGATCGAGGCGGGCTCCTCCTCGGCCGACGTCCACATCGGCGCCACCGGCTTCCTCGGGCTTGAGATCGGATCGTCGAGCGAGGGCCAGGGCGGCTTCGGCGGCTTCGGCGGATCCGGTGGCTTCGGCGGATCGGGCGACACCTCCGGCGTGACCATCGCCGGAACCGTGTCGGGGTCGCCCGCCGCGAACGCCGGCCTCACCGAAGGCGACGAGGTCACCGCGGTCGGCGGCCACTCGGTCTCCACCGGCGAGGACATCGCCAAGGCGCTCGTCCCCTACCACCCCGGCGACTCGGTTTCGATCAGCTGGGTGGACTCCAGCGGGCAGTCGCACACCGCGACCGTGACGCTGGCTACCGGTCCCGCCGCATAAGGCCAGGCGGGCCCTGCGCCCCGTGCCCCATCCGCCCGGGGCACGGGGCCCCGCCGTTTCCTGGCGCTGTGCACTCGGAGCAGGAAACCGGACCCGAGACGGGAACCACTTCTCGTTCGGTTCTGGCCCGCATCTCGTTGATGATCACGATGGATTTGCCTGCTGGTAACGGGGCTTGTGGGTCACAGGCCCCGCAAGAAGGGGCTTGTGCGTCACGAGCCCCGCTCAGGGCATCGTGCTCAGTGACTGGCGGTCCCTGTGAGGTGGATGATGCGAATGGCCGGCAGATGACGGTCGTGTCCATCACGAGATATGGCCCAGATCCTCTCGTTCTGGATAAAAAGAAAGAAGAAAACGGACACCGGCGGGAGGCGATGGGTGCGCGCGGCGAGGCTGCATGCGGTTGGTGACCTGCGGGTGGGCGAGGAAGCGGTACCGGCGGCGGGGG
>JASHTQ010000166.1 GCA_030040475.1 Streptosporangiaceae bacterium | reverse complement strand
CTGGTCCCACTCCTCCTGCGAGCCGTCGCACCACACCACGTGGTCGGGCTTGGTCAGCAACGCGATATCGCGGACCCACTTCGTCAGCTCTTCCAGGCTGGTATGCGACTGGTCGGCAAATAGATCCGGGTCGAACATTACTGTCACTCTCTCCCGCCTAGGACTATCCGGGGCAAGTCCTGGTCCACGGTTGCGCTATTAAATGGTCTAGTCCATTATCGCCAAGCGACAATGGACCAGATCGACCCGCGGGACCCACCGGGATGGGGCGCGGTGTCCTGCGGTAATCCCTTCGTCACCAGCGACGATGCGGGTCTGGTCAGTCACGCTCCAGGAGATCGTCGTGCATTCGTCCATGGCAAGCGCATGACCACCCTCTGACGGCGTTCGCTTTTAGCCGCGTCAGTCGTGATGAAGTCTTAACATATATTACCGAACGCACGGCGGTGCGGTCCCGGCGAACAGACTGTGATACTGGACACCCCGGCTGGCGAGATTACTCAGCGGTATAGCTCGCGCGCGATGATCGTGCGCTGTACCTCCGACGCGCCCTCGTAGATGCGCGGCGCGCGCACCTCCCGGTACAGGTGCTCGAGCAGGTGCCCGCGGCGCAGCGCGCGCGCCCCGTGGATCTGCACCGCCGCGTCGACGACGAACTGCGCCGTCTCGGTGGCGAACAGCTTGGCCATGGCCGCCTTCGCCGCGATCGGTTTCTCGCCGTCGTCGTACCCAGAGGCGGCCGCGTAGACGAGCAGCCGGGCGGCCTCGGTCCTTGTCACCATCTCGGCCAGCAGGTGCGAGACCGCCTGCTGGTCCTTCAGCGGGCCGCCGAACGCGGTCCTGGTGCCCGCGTGGGCGACGGCCGCGTCGATGGCGGCGCTGGCCATCCCGACCGCGAACGCCCCGACGCTGGGCCGGAACAGGTTCAGCGTGCGCATCGCGACCGAGAAGCCGCGGTCCTGCTCGCCGAGCAACTCCGATGCCGACACCCGGACACCGTCGAATGTCAGCCGGCCGATCGGGTGCGGGCTGACCATGTCGAGGTGCTCGCCGCCCAGCCCGGCCCGGTCGCCTGGCACCGCGAACGCGCTCACGCCGCGCGCGCCCGCTCCCTGCGTGGTCCGCGCGAACACGGCGTACACGTCGGCCTCTGGCGCGTTGGAGATCCAGAGCTTCTCCCCGGTCAGCCGCCAGCCGTCGCCGTCGTGCTCGGCCAGCAGCGACAGGGCCGCCGCGTCGGAGCCCGCCTCCGGCTCGGTGAGCGCGAACGCCGCCACCGCGTCGCCCGCGGCCACCGCGGGCAGCCAGCGGCGGACGGTCTGCTCGGTCCCCGACTGCAGGATGGGATAGGCGCCGAGTCCCTGCAGCGCCAGCGCGGTCTCCGCCTCGGTGCTCTGCGTGGCCAGCGCCTCGCGCAGCAGGCACAGGTCCATCGCCGAGGCCTCCCGAGACAGCGAGCCGTCCGTCACGCCAGGAAAGAGCCGTGCCAGCAGCCCGTGCCGCCCCAGCGCCTTGACCAGTTCCCGGTTGACCTGCCCGGCCGCGCCCGCCGACGCGAGCGGCCGGAGCTCCGCTGCCGCGAGCGCCGTGACCTCCCGCACCAGGTCCTGCTGCTCGGCCGTCAAGGCGAAGGCACTCACCGTACGCCTCCCGAGACGACAGAGGGCCGCCAGCGGGCGTGCGCCGTCCGCGGCACGCCCGACCGGATCAGCTCGAGCCGCGGCTTCGGCCCGTCGGTGCGCCCCGCCTGCGGCCGCCGGCTTCCCGCCGCGAACGGCAGCGGCCACGGCAAGGAGTATCCCTGCTCGGCGGCGGCGTGCAGCGTCCACTGCGGGTCGTACAGGTGGGTGCGGCCGAGCGCGCACAGGTCGGCCCGGCCCGCCAGGAGGATCGAGTTCACGTCGTCGTAGGACGAGATCGCGCCCACCGCGATCACCGCCACGCCGTACTTGCGGCCGATCTCGTTGCGGATCCGGTCCGCGTACGGCGTCTGGTAGCTGCGGCCGAAGGCCGGCCTCTCGTCGCTGACCACCTGCCCGGTCGACACGTCGAGGCCGGCCGCCCCGTGCTCGGCGAACGCCCGCGCGATCTCGATCGCGTCCTCGATGTCCAGCCCGCCCTCGTGCCAGTCGGTCGCGGAGATCCGAACGGTCATCGGCCTGTCCGCAGGCCACACCGCCCGGACCGCGTCGAAGACCGACAGCGGATAGCGCAGCCGCCCGGCCAGCGAGCCGCCGTAGCCATCGATGCGCCGGTTCGCCAGCGGCGACAGGAACGACGACAGCAGGTAGCCGTGCGCGCAGTGCAGCTCGAGCACGTCGAACCCCGCCCGCGCCGCCGCCCGCGCCGCCGCCACGAACTGATCCCTGATCTCGTCCAGCGATGCAACGTCCAGCTCGCGCGGCACCTGGCTGCGCGGCCCGTACGGGATCGCCGACGGCCCGCAGACCTCCCAGTTGCCCTCCGGCAGCGGATCGTCCATGCCCTCCCACATCAGCCTGGTCGATCCCTTGCGCCCGGAGTGGCCGAGCTGGATGCCGATCTTGGCCGCGCTCCGCTCGTGCACGAACGAGACGATCCGCCGCCAGGACTCCTCCTGCTCGGCGGTGTAGATCCCGGTGCACCCCGGCGTGATCCTGCCCTCGGGGGACACGCAGACCATCTCGGTCATCACCAGGCCGGCGCCGCCGAGCGCCTTGCCGCCCAGGTGCACGAGGTGGAAGTCGCCCGGCACGCCGTCGCTGGCCGAGTACATGTCCATCGGCGACACGATCACCCGGTTGGCAAGCTCGAGCGGCCCCAGCCGGAACGGCTGGAACATCGGCGGCCGCGGCTGCGTCCCCGGCCCGGCGGCGAACCAGCGGTCCAGGCCGGCCACGAACTCGGGGTCGCGCAGCCGGAGGTTGTCGTAGGTGACCCGGCGGCTGCGCGTCACGATGTTGAACGCGAACTGGTGCGGGTCCTGGTCGGCGTACTGGCCGATGTTCTCGAACCACTCCAGGCTGGCCTGCGCGGC
>JASHTQ010000165.1 GCA_030040475.1 Streptosporangiaceae bacterium | reverse complement strand
GCGTATGCCGCGCCGCGCTGCGCGTGGTGGTGGAACTCCGGTGCCCGCATGCCGGCCAGCGAGTACGCGGTGAGCCTGAGCCGCGTCGTGGCCATCACCAGCGTCCACAGCTCCTCCTTGGACACCTTCTTGGCCCCCTGCTCGGCAAGGAAGCCGCGCAGCGCCTCGTCCAGCCTGGTCGCGGTGGTGACGGCGGCGGCCCCCCCGTCCGGCGCGACCTTCCGGGTGCCCAGCGCCCAGTCCACCGCCTGGGTGAGGTAGGCGGCGTCGCGCCGGAACGCGTCGGCGAGGTCGTCGCCGACCACCGAGGACGCCCCGCGCGGCCAGAACAAGACGCCTACCACCAGGCTCACCAGGCAGCCGAGCGCCACGTCCTCGATCCGCAGCAGGCCCACCTTCCAGCCGGCCGGCACGAGCAGGTTGAACAGCACCACCACCACGACGGTGAACGCGGCCTGCCCGTAGGCGAACGGCATCGTGCCCGGCGCGTACGCGGCCACCGCGATCGCGATGGGCAGCACGACCCACAGCGCCGGCGTGCTCGTGCCGATGATCAGCAGCAGCACGGCGCCCGCGACGAAGCCGACCACGGTGCCGCCGAGCGCCCGCAGCGCGGTGGACCCGGTGGAGGCCGCGTTCGTGCGCAGCACCGACAGGGTGCCGAGCACCACCCAGAAGCCGTGCTGGACACCGGAAAGGTCGGCCACGAGGACCGCCGCCGCCAGCGCCAGCGAACCGCGCAGGGCGTTCAGGAACCAGACCGAACGGAAGCTCGCGTGCCTGACCAGGACGCCGACCGCGCCGGTGAGCGCGGCGGCCCGCCGTTCCGCCATCGTCCCCTCGGGCTGCGCCCCGAACCAGCCGCGGCGCCGCGCGGCGACGGTCTCGGGATCGGCGCGCCCGGTGGCGATCAGCGTGTCGGCGAGGATGGCCTCGGCCGCGATGGAGATTACCTGGGCGTGGAACGCGTGCCTGGCCACGATCTCGACCGAGTCGTAGTCACCCTCGCGTTCGGTATCGCGGTGCTCGGCGGCGCAGACCGCGCGCTGCCGGTCAAGCGCCGCCACGTCGGCCAGTCCGGCGGCCCCGGCCGACACGCCGGGCCCACGGAAAAACGGCCCGTCCGCGCCAGGCGCCGCGCCCAGCCCGGTCGGCGCGTTCCCGGCCAGCAGGTCACCGGCCTCCCTGAGCACCCCCGCGGCCAGGCCGAGCAGGTCGCGGTCGCACTGCGCCGCCTGGTCCAGGTTCGGGTGCTCTTGCGTGGCGTCCGCCACCAGCACGGCGCACCACTCCAGCAACTGCACCACGCTGGCCAGCCCCTGATCGGCGGTGGCCAGGCCGGTCGGCCGGTACGGCGTGGTCGCGAACGCGTTCAGCAGCTCGTGCTTGGCGGCCTGGCACGCCGCGACGTCGGCGGCGGTGGCCCGGCCTCCCACGGACGCGTCCAGGTGGGCCGCGAGCGCACCCGCCGACCTGGCCGCCGCCGCGCGCAGCCGGTCGCCCGGCGACGGCGGCGAGAACAGCAGCACTGCCGCCGTCGATACCACCGACGCCAGCAACCACCCGGCCAGCCGGTCCGGGATCATGCCGGGGGTGCCGGGCGAGGCGACCGGCAGCACGTACGCGAACAGCGCGGCGGTGACGCCCGAGGCGGCGTTGGGCCCGGCCACCCCGGCGAAGAAGATGCCGAACGCCACCGGGATCGTCACCAGCGTGGCCAGCCAGGTGATCCCGCCCACCGCGGTGCCGATGATCAGCGCGATGCTCCCGGTCAGCGCCAGCATCAGGTGCGCGATGACCTTGTCCCGCGCGCTGCCGCCGAACGAGGCCACGATCAGGCTCGCGAATCCGCCGAACGCCGCGAACAGCGCCAGCTGCAGGTTCCCGAAGCCCTCATACGTGATGGCGAACAGCGAGGGGATCACTACCACCGCGCGGATCGTGCGCATCGCGGCCGGCACCGACCAGGCCGGCCGCCAGCCGACCTTGCCGGACGCGGGGGAGGGCGCTGGCGCGGACGAGGGAGAGGACGCGCGCGGCGCGGCCCACGGCACGCGACGCAGCGCAGCGCTCACTGCTACGCGGGGGCCGGGCATTGGCTTAGTGTAAGAAGGGAGCGCGGAAGGGCTCAAACCCAGACCCGCGAACGCCCTATAGCCGGCGCGCAAGCGCCCTATAAGCCGGTGCGCAAGCGCCCTATGACCGGTGCGCAAGCGCGGTGCGACCGCCTCGCGGCCCGTGGTAGTGTGGAATGCTGCCCGGCCACTAGCCGGTTCAGATCGAGGCCTGCTGCACCCTCATGCGGCTGCCTCGCGGGGGGATGAATCCTCTTCGGAACCTACATTCTTAAGGAGCCACGTGCCGCTCGACACCGCCGTCAAGAAGGAGATCCTGGCGGAGTACGCGACCAGTGAGGGTGACACCGGTTCGCCGGAGGTCCAGGTCGCGCTGCTGACCAGGCGGATCAACCACCTGACCGAGCACCTGAAGGTGCACAAGCACGACCACCACAGCCGCCGCGGGCTGCTGCTGCTGGTCGGCAGGCGCCGCAGGCTGCTGAAGTATCTGGCCAAGAAGGACATCGCCCGATACCGTGCGATCAGGGAGCGCCTCGGCATCCGCCGCTAGG
>JASHTQ010000164.1 GCA_030040475.1 Streptosporangiaceae bacterium | reverse complement strand
GATCAGCGCCGAGCAGGCGCTCGCGGAGCTCTCCCGTCAGTCGCAGAACACCAACGTCAAGCTGCGGGTACTCGCGGCCCGCGTGCTCGAGAGCGTACGCCGCCGCGATCGGTGACTCCGGCGGTCACGGCACCGCCAGCGTGGATACCATAAGCGCTTGCCAACGGGCCTGGCGGCCCGGCGGACTGGGGGCCACTTCCAGCCCAGGCAGTGCAGCTCCGAGAGCGCGCCCGCTGCCGACGAACGCCGTGGGGTACGCATGCATGCCCTGAGCCTGGCGGCTTCCGTGCTCGCCCAGGTCGCCGGCCCTGCCGCGGACGGAGGCGCCAGCCCGCTGCGGTTCGTGTCCCAGCGCCCTGCCGGACTCGACGTCCCCGGCGAACGTGGCCTCGTCGATCGCGTCCTCGGCATCCAGGCCCGGGTGCGGGACGCCAAACGGACTACGGCTAGCCGCACGCCTCGAAATGGGCGGCCGGGGTTTGCCGGCCATGGCGACGGGTAACCGAGGCGGTCACGTGCCACAACGCTCAGCACTACCTCATTGGAGATGATTTTCATGGCGCAGATCGCGTCCGAGCTGCTGATCGAGCGGCTGGCCGACTGGGGGGTGGACACGGTCTTCGGGCTGCCAGGCGACGGGATCAACGGGATCATGGAGGGGCTGCGCCGCCAGTCGGACCGGGTCCGGTTCTTCCTTGTCCACCACGAGGAGGCCGCGGCGTTCATGGCCACCGCCTACGCCAAGGCCACCGGGAAGCTCGGCGTCTGCCTGGCCACCTCGGGTCCCGGCGCGATCCACCTGCTGAACGGCCTGTACGACGCGAAGCTCGACCACGTCCCCGTGCTGGCCATCACCGGCATGCAGGAGACGTCGGTGCTCGGCACCGGCTACCAGCAGGAGGTGCACACCGACCGGCTGTACGCGGACCTGGCGGAGTACAACCTGGTGGTGGACAACCCCGCCCAGCTGCCCGGCGTCGTCGACATCGCGATCCGGACCGCCCTGTCCCGGCGCGGCGTGGCGCACCTGACCGTGCCGAACGACGTGCAGGTGGCAGACGCGAACGCCGACCCGTACCAGCACGTGGCGCCGGCCCGCCCGCCGGCCACTGCGCCGATCTGGCTGCGGCCGCCCGGCCAGGCCCGCACGCGCGACCTGGAGACCGCGGCCGCGGTGCTCAACGACGGCGAGAAGGTCGCGATCCTGGCCGGCGCCGGCGCGCGGCACGCCCGCGCCGAGGTGCTGGCCGTCGCGGACAAGCTGGCCGCGCCGGTCATCAAGACGCTGTCCGGCAAGGCGGTGATCCCGGACGACTCCGAGTTCGCCGTCGGCGGGATCGGGCTGCTCGGCACCCGGCCGGGAGAGGAGCTGGTCGAGGACTGCGACACGCTGTTCATGATCGGCACCAACTTCCCCTACACCCAGCACCTGCCGCAGCCTGGCAAGGTCCGGGTGGTCCAGATCGAGGCCGACCCGACCCGCGCGGGGGTGCGGATGCCCACCGAGGTGCCGGTGATCGGTGACGCGAGGGAGAGCCTGCAGGCGCTGCTGCCGATGCTGACCCGCAAGTCCGACCGCGGCCACCTGGAGAAGTACCAGAAGGCGATGGCCAAGTGGCGCTCGGACATGGACGACCTGGAGAACCCCAAGCGAAGCCCGATCGCGCCGCAGTACCCGGTGGGCGTGCTCGACGAGCTTGCCGCCGACGATGCCGTGCTGACCTGCGACAGCGGGACGATCGCGACGTGGGCGGCACGGCACTGGACGATCCGCGGCGACCGGCAGTTCTTCCTGTCGGGCAACCTGGCCACGATGGCGCCCGGGCTGCCGTACGCGGTCGGGATCCAGCACGCCTTCCCCGGCCGGCAGGTGATCGCCTACGTCGGCGACGGCGGGTTCGCCATGCTGATGGCCGAGTTCCTGACCGCGGCCAGGAACCAGGTCCCGATCAAGGTGGTCGTCAACAACAACAGCTCGCTGGGCCAGATCCTCTGGGAGCAGATGGTGCTCGGCTACCCCGAGTACGGCGTGCGCTTCCCCCAGCCGGCCGCGGACTTCGCCGCGTGGGCCACCGCCTGCGGCGGCTTCGGCGCCAAGGTGTCCGACCCGAAGAAGGTCAGGCCGGCCCTGGAGCGCGCGCTGGCATTCAACGGCCCGGCGCTCGTCGACATCGACGTCGACCCGAACGAGCCGCCGCTGCCAGGCAAGGTCGCCTACGACCAGGCCAAGAAGTTCGCCCAGGCGTTCCTGAAGGGCCAGCCGCACAAGGTCGCGATCGCCACCACCCTGTTCAAGGACAAGATCGAGCAGCTCAGGCGCTAAGGGGGGCGGCGGAGGCGGATCTGAAGACAGCCCGCCCTGCCAACGATGATCACGCAGATTCCCGTTGCCGGCCGTCATCTCAGAGTCAGGTCCGGTAAGCGTCACGGCGGTGGCGGATCGAGTAGATCTCCGCTCGGTGCTGTGCCTCGTCGATCCGGTAGATGATCCGGTATGTCCCGCGCCGAGCAGAGTAGTACCCGTCAAACGGCTCGTCCAGGGGCCTGCCGACCCGGTATGGGTTAACGGCGATCGCGCCCTCGATTGTCTCCATAGCGGCGAGCGCTACTTCCAGCGGCAGGTTCTCACGGATGTTACGACGAGCCCGCCCCGACAGGAGCACCGCGTAGGGCCTGCCCTCGCGCGGGTCCGCGCTGGTCACCTCGCGCCGAGATCCCTGCGCTGCTCGAGCTCGGCGCGTACCTGCCCGGCACTATAGGTGTCGCCTGCCGCGAAGTCCTCTTTGGATTGCCGCAGGTCAGCCAGGGTCTCCTCGTCGCTGAGGATGTCGAGTGTCTCCTGCAACGACTCGTACTCCGCTACGGAGATAAGCATGACGTCGGCGCGGCCGTTACGGGTGATGGTGAAGTGGTCATGCTCACGCGCTACCCGGTCGGCGAGTTCGGCGATCCGGGCCTTCGCTTCGGTTATCGGGATGGTCTCCATAATGGTCAGTTTACAGACCGGTCACTATTACGGCCAGTGTAAGGGCCTTTGCGCGCAAACGTGGTTAACCACCGCCGGCCCGGGTAACGGCCCCCGGGTCACCCGAACCGAACACGAGGGAGACCCGGATGACCGACAGCCAGACTTCCGCGGAGCGCACCGCCCAGGCCCCGACCGCCGACACCGTCGCGGTCCTCGGCGCGGGCGGCACCATGGGCTTCGCGATGGCACGGAACCTCGCCCGGGCCGGCCTGAAGGTCCGGGCCTGGAACCGCTCCCGCGACAAGGCCGAGCCGCTCGCCCGCGACGGCGCCGTCGTCACGGGCACCCCGGCCGAGGCGGCGCAGGACGCCGCGATCGTGCTGACCATGCTGGCCGACGCCGACGCGGTCTTCTCAGCCATGGACGGCGACGACGGGGCGCTCGCGGTCATGGCCAGCCAGGAGGACCTCGACCACGCCATCTGGCTGCAGATGAGCACGATCGGCGAGCAGGCCACCCACCGCTGCATCGGGCTGGCGAACCGCTACGGCGTGGGCTTCGTCGACGCGCCCGTCCTCGGCACCAGGGAGCCGGCCGAGCAGGGCAAGCTGGTGATCCTCGAGTCGGGTCCGGAGCAGGCCAGGCCCAGGGTTCAGCCGGTCTTCGACGCGATCGGGCACCGCACGATCCGGGCCGGGCAGGCGGGCGCGGGCACCAGGCTGAAGCTGGTCGCGAACAGCTGGGTGCTTGCCGTGGTCGAGGCGGGCGCCGAGACGATCGCGCTCGCCGAGGGCCTCGACCTCGATCCGAGCCTGTTCTTCCAGGCCATCGAGGGCGGCGCGCTCGATCTCCCCTACCTGCGGATGAAGGGCGAGGCGATCGCCAAGCGCGACTTCGCCCCCTCCTTCCGCCTCACCCTCGCCGCCAAGGACGCCGGCCTGGTCAGCCGGTCTGCCCGAGAACACGGGCTGGACCTGCCGCTGCTTGACCTGGTCGCGCGCCGCCTGGGCGAGGGCACCGCCGAGCACGGCGACAAGGACTTCAGCGCCACCTACCTGACCAGCTCCCCGGACCAGGCCCTATGAGCGAGATCATCCTCGAGGTCAACGGCACCAGCCGCCGGCTGGACATCGATCCGCGGACGTCGCTGCTCGACCTGCTCCGCGAGCGTCTCGGCCTGACCGGCTCGAAGAAGGGCTGCGATCACGGCCAGTGCGGCGCGTGCACGGTGCTGACATTTGGCCGAACGAGAGGTGGTGCGCGCCCCGGCCACGCCCGGGACGTTCGCGAGGCCCAGCTTGCCGAGCAGCGGCGCATGGTCAACCTGACGCATCGCCTGAGATCGGCCAACGAGGTCATCCCGCTGACCGTGCGAGCGTTCGCCGAAGACGAGCCGGGCGACCGGATGGCCGCGCAGCTCGCCGCGGTCTGGCCGGCCTTCCGCCGGTGGTGGCAGCAGGGCGCGAACAACCGCCCGGACACTGACCAGGCCAGGGCGCGGCTCGAGCAGCACATGCCCGAGCTCGTCCCGACCTGGCAGCGGCTGACCGCCATGCTCGGCGACGACCCGATGGCCGGGGCGGCGCTGGCCCTGTGGAACCCGCCGCCGTTCCTGACCGGCTGCTCGCAGGCCGCCGTGCTGGCCGACGGCCCGGCGCTGGTCAGGAACTACGACTGGGACTACCGGCTGTTCGACGCCACGGTGGCCAGGACGGCTTACGACGAGCGCCGGGTACTCGGCATGCTCGACTGCCTGTGGGGGCTGCTGGACGGGGTCAACGATGCGGTTCTGGCCCGCATCTCGTGATGATCACGATGGATTTGCCTGCTGGTACCGGGGCTTGTGGGTCACAGGCCCCGCAAGAAGGGGCTTGTGCGTCACGAGCCCCGCTCACGGCATTGCGCTCAGTGACTGGTGGTCCCTGTGAGGTGGATGATGCGAATGGCCGGCAGATGAGTCGGCCCGGATTCGCCACACTTCCGGTGCTGGTGCGACTGAGCAGGCTGGTGAACGGTGAGCTGTCAGAACCGACCGCGCCCGGCTGGCTACGTCGACCAGGCCATAGGTCACTGCGGCGCCGAGTGCGCCGGTCAGCCCGATCATGAACGAGAAACGCAGTGTAATGGTCCGCCCGGGCGCCTCGAGGCAGCCGACCACGTCCTGCCACCGGACGAAACTGGTGGCGTCGGCGAAGCCCGCCGTGCTCGGCAGCTCCGCGTTGACCTTCCAGCCGCCGCCGAACCAGCCGAACCGCTCGTGCGCCCGCCGGACGCACTCGTCGGAGTCCGGGCCCCAGCAGATCGGCATCCGGCCGACCTTGTGCGCGGGCTTCTGGCCGACGGGCGAGGCGGCGTCCCACCACTCCGCCAGGGAGCCGTCCGGCTCGACCGCGATCATCACGTCGGCAGGCGGGCATCAGTCTAGGATCGTCACGGAATCGGCCGTTATATCGCTTTTCCGGCCATGAACGCGGCGATGCCATGGTCGCCCTGGTTGGCGATGAACGTAGTGGGCACCGTTACCAGGATGTCCTCGGCGTGCACCAAGCACACCCACGCACTGTCGCCCAGCGAGTCGGCGAGCTTCACCTCGGCCTTGGTCGGGCACGGTTTGCCTCCGGGCCCGCGCACCTGGCAGGCATGCGAGGTTCCCCCCTGAGCGGCCACCACCGCGGCGGCCTCCTTGAGCAGGGAGAACTGGATCGAGGTGTCGTCGGCGGCCGGCGCCTGAGATGCGGATCGTTCCCGCTGGCCAAGCAGCAGGGTGTTGCCGTCGGGGTCTACCACCTTTACTTCGCCGCCGAGCGCGTGCGGCGGGTGCCCGGTTCTGACGCCTTGGATCCCGGCGGCATCCAGGGCGGCGACGACGGAGTCCAGGTCGGCGTAGAAGAAGTAGAACAGCAGCGGCAGCGGCGGGATCGCCAGCGGCGGCGTCGTCGAGCCGAGCAAGACGAGCGTCTCGCCCTGCTGCATGACCGTCCATGCCGCGGTCGCGGCGCGCCCGGACGTGCGCTCGCCGAACCCGAGCAGCTCATAGAAGGCGCGCGAGGTATCGATGTCCCTGACATACGTCACGGCGACAATCGATCGCACCTCGGCCGACATGAGCACACCGTACGCCGTCGGCCGCAGTCCTGGCGACCGCATGCGGCCGAGGGATTCGGCAGCCGACGCGGACAACTCTGGCAAGGTCAGCGCCCAAGCGCCCGCGCGAGCTCGGCCTTGTTCATTGACGAACGGCCCTTACTGTTGCGGCTGCGGGCCTCGGCATATAGCTGCTCATAGGTCGGACCGCCAGGGCCGCTGTGCGGCAAGCGGGACGGGCAGGACGGCTGACCCGGGCGTCCCGTGCTACGCCCCGCTGCCGTCGCGTGGACGCGGCTGCCGCGCGGCGGTCAGCGCGCAGATCTCGGCGAGCCGGTCGATGTCCCGGCGAGAGTACCGGCGGGTGCCGCCCGCGCTGCGCGCCGCTGGTCGCCGACATCTCGCTGCTCGGGCTGCTGGTCACCCCCGCCCTGCTGCCCGAGCCCAGAGGATCCAGCCTGGAAGACTTCACCGAGCAGCGCTGACCCCGCCAGCGCGGTCGCCCCGTCGGTCGCCGAAAGTCGCGGCACCCCGCCCGCCCGGCACGTAAGGTGACCAGGAAAATCGGAGGCAAGGGTGACTCTCGACGCTGACCTGGCCGTCGTCAGCCCGGCCGACTACCGGTCCTGCTGTCCCGGGCCGGCCAGATCACTCGTCCTGCGTTACGAGCGGCGCTTCATGCGTTCGCTGCTGAGCCCCCGGACGGGCCTCCCCTGCTAGCAGAGTCGAAATCTCCGGTACCATCTGCCGCGCCCTGGTTCGAGCGCTGCGGATACGCCCTCGACCCCCTGATCGGTACTAGTTCGGGGCGACCCTGCCCCTGGGAGAGACGCTTGATCTTGATATAGCGGACGATGTCGTTGAACACAGCTCTACCTCCTCGGAAACGGATCCCGCTGCTCCCCGGCTACGGGCCATTTATGCGCTGCTGCGGCAAATATGACATCGACTTCTTAATCCGCGACGAGGAGGGTGCCGATGTGGATCACGCCGATGTCGTAACCGAACAGCATCCCGCCGATCGCCGCCATCTAGCCGGCCAGGTGATCAGCCGCGCGGGCGGCCACCGCCATGATCGTCAGCGCGGGGTTGGCGCTGCCCTGGGTCGGCAGCACGCTGCCGTCGGTGATGTACAGGTTGGGGACCGCGAAGCTCCGGCAGTTCTGATCCACCACGCCGTGCCGCTCGTCGTGCGCCATCCGGGCGCCGCCGACCAGGTGGGCGTAGCGCTGGATGGTGATGACCTCGTCGGCGCCCGCCGCGTGCAGGATGTCCTCCATCACCGCCTGCGCCGCGTGCGCCAGCGCCCGGTCGTTGTCGCACTGCGAGTAGGAGAAGCGGGCCACCGGCAGGCCGTAGGAGTCCTTCTCGTCGGCGAGCGTCACCCTGTTCTCCGCCAGCGGCAGGAACTCGCACAGCGCCCCCAGGCACGACCAGTGCACGTAGTCGCTCATGTACTCGCGCAGCGACCCGCCCCAGTGCCCCTGGGCGGCCACGTGCTCGGCCCAGGTGATCGGCAGCGGCGAGACGTTCTGGATCGAGAACCCGCGCTTGTAGTCCTTGCCCGGCTCGGTCTCGTAGAACTCCTCGGAGCTCACCTCGGGCGGCGGCGCCTTGTACATGCGCACCTCGTCGTCGAAGCGGCCCGCGGTCTGCGGTGCGCCCTGGACCATGAGGTACCGCCCGACCTGGTCGAAGTCGTTGCACAGGCCGTCAGGGAAGCGGCCAGACGCGGAGTTGAGCAACAGCCGCGGCGTCTCGATCGAGTACCCGGCCACCGCGACCATCCGCGCCCGCTGGAACCGCTCCGCCCCGTCAGCCACGTACCGCACTCCGGTCGCCCGTCCGGTTCGCTCGTCCACCTCGACGCGGGTGACCATCGCGTCGGCGCGCACCTCCGCGCCGCGGGCGAGCGCGTCGGGGACGTGCGTGATCAGCGGCGACGCCTTGGCGTTGACCTTGCAGCCCTGCAGGCAGAAGCCGCGGTAGATGCAGTGCGGCCGGTTGCCGAACCTCCCGTTGGCGATCGCCACCGGGCCGACCTTGGCGGTGATCCCGAGCTTGGCCGCGCCGCGCAGGAACACCTCGCCGTTCCCGCCGACCGGATGCGGCCGGTACGGGTAGCCGTGCGGGTCCCCCCACGGCCAGCGCTCGCCGGCCACCGGCAGTTCCTGCTCGATCTGCTGGTAGTACGGGCGGAGCTCGGCGTAGCGCACCGGCCAGTCGGCGCCCACCCCGTCAAGCGTGCGGGTCATGAAGTCGCTCGGGTGAAAGCGCGGGGTGTATCCGGCGTAGTGGACCATCGAGCCGCCCACGCCGCGGCCGGAGTTGTTCGAGCCCATCGGCACCGGGTCGGTGCCCGCGATCACCCGCGGGTCGGTCCAGTACAGGCGGTGCGAGCCCGCCTCGTCGCTGACCCAGTCGGTGTCCGGGTCCCAGAACGGCCCGGCGTCCAGGGCCGCCACCTTCCAGCCCGCCCGGGCCAGCCGCTGCAGCAGGACCGAGCCGCCCGCGCCGCAGCCGACGATGACGAGGTCGATCTCGTCGGAGTCGGCGAACCGCCGCATGTCGCGGCGGAGCCGGTGGTTGGTCCTGGTGCCGTCGTTGGGCAGCAGCCAGGCCGACTCGTTCCGCGCGCGGACGCCGTCCAGGAGGCCCATCAGGCGCCCTCCTGGACCGGATCTTCGCCGGGTCGCCCGTCCCGGACCTCGAACGGCTCGAGCTTGCCGACCCCGGCGTTCTTGTAGCCGCGCGGGTAGGCGGGTCCCGGGAAGCCGATCTCGGCCCAGGCGTACGGATGCGCATAGAAGGCGGTGCAGGCGTACCTGGTCCACAGGCTCCACACGTGCGCGGCGGGCAGCCCGTGCCAGTCCGCCGACCCGAGGTCCTGGACGGCCTGGACCAGCGCCATCTGGTCGATCTCGGCGGCGTCGGCGAACGCCGTACCGCAGCGCAGGAAAGCGTCCGCGTCCAGGTACGACAGTGTGTCCCGCCAGGCCTGGCCGTCCTCGGGCATGTCCGCGTACCGCCAGCCGTCGGTCTCGCCCGCCGCCAGCCGGGAGTCGACCATCTCAAGTACCGGCACCAGCCAGTCGCGCTGCTGGCCGATGAGCAGGTCGAGCAGGGCGCGGACGCACGGCACCTCGGGCCCGGTGAAGAACCTGGGCGTCGCAGGCAGCTTGGTCCTCGCGATGACCGCGCCGGCGGTCACCTGGTCCCAGTGCCGTGCCTGGCCAAGCACGTCGAAGCCGGGGAACCGGCCGGTCCAGTCGCGACCTCGCCCCGGGTGCCCGCTCACTGCTCCCGCCGCAAGATCGCCGCCAGCAGGCCCATCCCGCCCACGATGGTGACCAGCAGCGGAGCGAGCAGCGGCGGCCCCATCTCCATGTTGTACCGGGCGTTCCGCCAGCCTCCCGGCTTCTGGGCGATGCCGCGGGCGTGCAGGTAGAGGCCCTGTAGGCCGTTGGCCACGATCGCCGCCGAGGTGATGGGCAGCGCCGTCTTCGCCGCCCGGCGGCTGACGAACCCGGCGACTCCCGCCGCCGCGCCGACCGGTCCCAGCGCGACCGGCAGCCACATCATCTTGTTGCCGAAGCTGGCGCTGTCGTGCTCGAAGTAGATCTCCGCCGCCGTCACCAGCGCCCCGGCCGCGGTCAGCGCCGACAGGCTGCGCTCGAAGCGCCCGGTTCGCACGTTCCGCACCATCCGGTCGATGCCGTGAACGGTCTGGCCGGCCGCGCTGCGGCGGGCGCGCCGAGATGACATGGGCTCCTCCTGGTGGCTGGCGAAACGCGAAATTCCTCCGCTCTCGCCCCCGGGCGACTGGCTCCCGACCGGACTACCCAGCCAGCCCGCGCCAAACCTGGCGAGCCCCGCCTGCCAGAATCGGGCAGCAGGAACCGGCGCGCTGGCCGGATACATGGCCGGTTTGCAGGTAGCTAAGGCTGGCAGGCGGCTAGCTGTCGATTGCAGGGGAAGATGGATGACACAGCTGACGGAGACAAAGCACTGATTCTTGATACGAGGTTCGATTCCGGCACGCTCCATACGCTGCGGGCGGCCGTGCAGGCCTGCGGGGGCCGGGTCGGCATGGCTGGCCACCGTGTCGATGACATGGTGCTGGCCATTCACGAACTGGCGGCCAACGCGGTCCAGCACGGCGCGGGAGCGGGTCGGCTGCGGATCTGGAATCTGGCGGGAGCGCTGCGGTGCCGGGTCGACGATGGCGCGGCGGCGTTCGACGATCCGGGCGCTCCGGGAACCGATCCCATGGACGTCGGGGCTGCCGGGCCGGCCAGACAGTCCGGTCCTCCCGGCCTCAGCGTGCTGAGCGCGTGGGTCACCCCCGGTCACGGCCTCTGGGTGGTGCAGCAGGTCGCCGACCAGTTGCGGGTCACATCCGGCCCGTGGGGCACGACCGCCACGGCCACCTTCGGCCCATCGTCGGCCGGGGGTGCCGCCCCGTGCCTATGATTAGCACGTCTTCCTGCTGAGAGGCGCCGAGATGACAGCGCAGGTAGATCCGGAATCTGTGGAGGTCAGGCTCCGGGCCATCCAGTCGATAACCGAGGTGGCATCGCTTGGACGCGATGACCGTGAGCTGCTGGTCGAGATCCTGGACCGGCTCAGGGAAATCCTGGGAGTCGATACCGCCGCGGTCTTGCTGCTTGACACCTCGGCCGGCCAGCTGATCGCGACCGCGGCCGTCGGGCTGGAGGAAGAGGTCCGCCAGGGCGTGCGCATCCCGGTGGGCCGGGGGTTCGCCGGGCGGATCGCCGCCTCGCGCCAGCCGGTGATCCTGGACCACGTCGACCACACCACCGTGCTGAACCCGATCCTGTGGGCCAAGGGCATCCGGTCCATGCTGGGCGTCCCCATGATGGCGAGCGACCGGGTGATCGGGGTGATGCACATCGGTTCCCTGACGGCCCGCCGTTTCACCGAGCGCGACATCGAGCTGCTGCAGGTGGCGGCGGACCGGGCCGCCGCCACGGTGCAGGCGATGGCGGCTCAGGCCGATCGCCTCGCGGCGGCCGCGCTGGCGCGCAGCCTGGTTCCCGCGGCGCTGCCGGTCGTGGCGGGCGTGGAGCTGGCCGCCCGCTACATCCCTGGCGACGGGGCGGTGGGCGGCGACTGGTACGACGTGTTCACGCTGCCGTCGGGCGAGCTGTGCGTGGTGATGGGCGACGTGGCCGGCTCCGGCCTGCCGGCCGCGGTGATCATGGGCCGGATGCGCAGCGCGCTGCGTGCCTACGCGCTGGAGACCAGGGATCCGGCCGAGGTCCTGGACCGGCTGGACCGCAAGATGCAGCACTTCGAGCCCGACGCGATGGCCACCGTGCTGTACGGGGTCATCGAGCCCGCCCTTGACCGGATGCATGTCAGCCTGGCCGGGCACTTCCCGCCGGTCATCGCCCGTCCGGGCGAGGCGGCGGAACTGGCCCGGGTCGCGCCGGGCCTGGTGATCGGCGCGTCCCCCGAGGTGCGGCGGGAGGTGACCACCGTGCCGTTCCCGCCCGGCGCCCTGGCGTGCTTCTACACCGACGGCCTGATCGAGCGACCGGACGAGCCGATCGACGTCGGCCTGGCCCGGCTCACCCGCGCGGTCACCGCCGCGCCCGCAGAAGCAGAAGCGGCCTGCGCCGCGGTGATGAGAACGCTGGTAGGCAGCCAACCGGTCCGCGATGACATCGCCCTGCTGATGGTCCGGCGCCAGCCAGAGTCGCCTATCATCGGCAGCGGCGGAGAGGAGACGGACGGTGACGGCTGAGGCCGGGTTCCCCGTCGAGGTGGTGAGCGGGGTGCCGGTGGTGGTGGCGCCGGAAGAGATCGACATCACCAACGCCGACGGGCTGCGGGCGGCGCTGTCCGAGGCGGCCACGCAAGGGCAGGGGAGGTTCGTGGTCGACATGACCCGGACCGAGTTCTGCGACACGGCCGGGCTGCACGCGCTGGTGGCCGCGCACAAGCGGACCCGGTCAGACGGCGGTCAGCTCCTGCTGGTCATGCCGGGGTCCGGCGTGCTGCGCATCTTCGAGATCACCGGCCTGGACCGGGTGATCCCGCACGTGGCCAGCCTGGAAGAGGCCCTGGCGCAGCCGCCCGCCGCGCCGGCCGGCTGATCACGAGACGCCGGTGACCGCGCCGGACTCGTCGGTGTCGTACGTGCCCTTCGTCGAGTCGAGCAGCACGAGACGGTTGCCGAAGGGATCCGCCACGACCGCGAGCCGTCCGATCGGGATGTCCATCGGCCCGGCGAGCACCTGCCCGCCGTTGGCGGCGAACACCGCCGCGGCGGCATCGGCGGAGGCGACCTTCCAGTCGGGCTCGTAGCCCTGCCGAACGGTCAGCACGACCTCGGTATCCGACCTGGGCGTCCGGAGTCCGGCCTGCCCGGTCGCCTCGTTGCGCCAGATGAGCTCGTGACCGAGCACGTCGCCGTAAAACGCGATCCCGCTGTCCAGATCGGGCACCGGAACCGTCACCGCATCCACATAAAGAAGCAACCCGTCCACCCCCCCACCCTGCCAGCCGCCTGGTACCAGCCGCCAGCACCACTCCCGGTGCCAAAGCGCCTAATGTGACGAGTGTGACCGCCCGCCCCGACCCAATTCGGCGTGGATGCCACAGCCATGTACATAGAGCGACGTGGCAGCCACATCCACGTCGAATTCCGCGGCACCAGTGTGACTAAGGAGGCTATCAGCGCGGGAGGTGCGAGGACGGGCAGGGTCCGGCCGCCGAGGGCTCGAGTGCGGTTCGGCACCGCGCAGCCCGGCAGGCGTCAGCGGCGGCGAGTTCAGCCACCCGGTCGCGCCGTCGAAGCGGGCCAGCTCGCCCTCGAAGACCAGCCGCGCCCCCGCCATGTGCAGCCCGGCGGGCGAGGGCCGGTGTGCGTTCATGGATTTCCTTTGCCTGGGCGGTGAACCACTGATCGTTCTGAAAATTCAAAATCTTTTTTACCGAACGAAAGGTGGTGCGTGGTCGCGGACCCCAGCGGTGTACGGTCGCATTTGTACCAGACAGAAGGGGCGGCCGCGATGCGGATCAGTATCGAGAAGAACCTGATGGTGCCGATGAGCGACGGCGTGCGGCTGGCCACCGACGTGTACCGGCCCGACCGGCTCGGCCCGTTCCCGACGCTGCTCACCCGGCTGCCGTACGACAAGAACGAGCAGTTCGACTCCTTCGACATCCTGCGCGCGGTCCAGGCCGGGTACGTCGTGGTGGCCCAGGACACCCGCGGGCGGTGGGCGTCGCAAGGCGAGTTCAATCCGTTCTTCGACGAGGCGCGCGACGGGGCGGACACGATCGCGTGGGCCGCCGCCCAGCCGTGGTCGACCGGCGCGGTCGGCATGATCGGCGGGTCCTACTACGGCGCCACCCAGTGGATGGCGGCCACCCAGGCCCCCGGGGCGCTGCGGGCCATCGCCCCGTTCGCCACCACCGACCAGTACTACGACGGCTGGGCCTACCAGGGCGGCGCGTTCCAGCTCGGCTTCAACCTGTACTGGACGCTGATGGCGCTGGCCCTGCCCGAGGTGACCCGGCGGATAAGGGCCGGCGCCGCCGGCCGCGCGGACTTCGCCGCGATGGTGGCGGCGCATGACGGCATCGACGCCGCCTACCGGCGGCTGCCGCTGCTCGGGCTGCCCGAGCTGGCGAGGTTCGCCCCCTACTACGACGAATGGCTGCGCCATCCCAGCTACGACGACTACTGGCGGGCCACCGCGCCGCGCGAGGCCTACGGCCAGATCACCGTCCCGGCGCTGAACGTGGGCGGCTGGTACGACCTGTTCCTGCACGGCACGCTGGCCAACTACGCCGGGATGAAGGCCCGCGGCGGCAGCGACGCCGCCCGCCGGCACCAGCGGCTTGTCATCGGGCCGTGGGCGCACGGGCCGATGGACGGGTGGTTTCCCGAGCGGGGCTACGGGCTGCTGGCGGGGATCGAGGTCGCCGGCCTCACCCGGCTGCAGCTGCGCTGGTTCGACTGGCTGCTGCGCGGCACCGACACCGGCCTGGCCGGCGGCAAGCCGGTCCGGCTGTTCGTCATGGGCGCCAACGTGTGGCGGGACGAGGACGACTGGCCGCTGCCGGGCACCGAGTACGTGGACTACTTCCTGCACAGCCGCGGCCTGGCCAACACGGCCGGCGGCGACGGGAGCCTGTCCGCGGACCCGCCGGGCGACGAGCCGGAGGACGCGTACCTCTACGACCCGCGCGACCCGGTGCCGACGACCGGCGGTTCGACCTTCCTGCCCGGGCTGTACATCGGCGCCAACGCCGGGCCGCGGGACCAGCGTGCGGTCGAGGCGCGCCGCGACGTGCTGTGCTACACGACCGAGCCGCTGGCCGAGCCGGTCGAGGTGATCGGCCCGGTCGTGGCGGTGCTGCACGTCTCCTCGTCGGCGCCCGATACCGACGTCACCGCCAAGCTGGTCGACGTGGCCCCGGACGGGCGGGCGGAGAACCTCGCCGACGGCATCCTGCGGGCCAGGTACCGCGAGTCGCTGTCGGAGCCGTCGCTGCTCAAGCCGGAGCGCGTCTACCAGGTGACCGTCGACCTGGTGGCCACGGCCGTCGTGTTTCCGGCCGGGCACCGGATCCGGCTGGAGGTGTCGAGCAGCAACTTCCCCCGCTTCGACCGCAACACGAACACCGGCGGCGTGATCGCCGCGGAGGGGGAGGCGGACCTGCGCCAGGCCGTCAACCGCGTGCACCACACCAGGTCCCTGCCGTCCCGCCTGGTGCTCCCGGTCATCCGTCGCTGAGCATCGGGGAGCGGGCCAGGACCACCACGGCGGCGGCCAGCACGAGCATGCCGGCCACGGCCAGGACGCCGAACCAGCCCGACCGGACCCGCTCCCCGAAGACCAGCACGCCCCACAGGATCGACACGATCGGGTCGGTGAGCGTGAGCCCGGGCTGGGCGGCGAGCAGCTGCCCGGCGTTCAGCGCGGACTGCAGCAGGAACATCCCGAGCAGCCCGGTCGCGACCATGCCGTACAGCTCCCAGTGCGTCACCACCCCGCCGATCCCGCCGCGGAAGGTGCCGGTCATGCCCTTCATCAGCGCCGCCGTCAGCCCGAACATCGAGCCGGCCGCCACGCCGAGCACGGCCGCCCGGCGCGCGCCGCCCGCGGTTTGCTTCCGGCCGCGGCCGACATTCCAGCGGCGCCCGCACGCCACCAGCGCGCCCGCCACCGCGAGGTTGGCGCCGATGGCGACGAGCCAGGTGTACCAGCGCACCCCGGACGTGCTTCCGCCCGACGGGGACAGCGCGAACAGCAGCGCGGCCAGCGCCACCGCCAGCGCGATGACGCACGCCCATTCCCGCCGGCCAAGCCGGGTGCGGAACACCCAGGCGGCCAGGATCAGCGTCGCGGGCAGTTCGAGCACCAGGACCGGCTCGACGACCGAGAGCTGCCCGTTGCCGAGCGCGGCGGCCTGCAGCAGGAAGCCGACGCTGATGGCGAGCACGCCGCCGAACCACGTCGGCTGGTGCGCCAGGCTCCAGATCAGCCGCGGGCTCAGGTTCTGCTTCCTCGGCACCTCGCGGTTCGCCTTGCGCTGCAGCACCGACGACGTGGCGTTCGAGCACGCCGCCAGGACCGCAAGCACGTAGCTCAGCATCCGCGCCAGCTACCCGGATCTCCCGGCCCAATGCATTTACGCTCTCGGCGCGAGCGTGAACCGGCGCGCCCGCCGGGCCGTCGCCCTAGCCGCGGCGCCTGGCGAGCCGCGGCAGGCCCCAGCAGGCGCCCACGGCGGCGACCGCGACGGCGAGAGCGAGGAACGCGGCCGAGTAGGAGGTCGCGGTCGCGATTGCGCCGGTGGCGATCGCACCCAGGCCGGTGCCCGCGTCGAAGCTCAGGTTCCAGGCGATGCTCACGGTGGATCGAGCCTGTTCCCCCGCGGCGATGAACGCCTGCGCCAGCGTCAGGTTCTGCAGGCCGCCGAAGGCGACTCCGGCGAGGAACAGGCCGCAGATGGCGAGGATGCGGCTGGCGGTGTGCTGGACGCTGCCCACCTCCAGGCCGATCGCGGCCAGCCCGAGCGCGCCGGTGAACAGCAGCGGGGCAACCGCCACGGTGGGCCCGCGCCGGTCGGCGACGCCGCCGGCCGCCCACCTGCTGACCGCCGCCGCGCCGGTGAACGCGAGCAGTCCCCAGAACCCGAGCGCCGGGCTGGCGAGCATGTGCGGGGTGAAGGTGAGGATGGACCCGCCCGACGCGGTGATCACGACCAGCGCCGCGATCGGCCCGGCCA
>JASHTQ010000163.1 GCA_030040475.1 Streptosporangiaceae bacterium | reverse complement strand
CTGGCCGACCTGCTGCTGGCCAGGGGCATCTACGTGATCGGCTTCAGCTACCCGGTGGTCCCGGTCGGCAAGGCGAGGATCAGGACCCAGCTGTCCGCCGCGCACACCCGGGCAGACCTCGAGCTCGCGGCTTCGGCCTTCGCCGCCGCCAGGGACGAACTGGGCGCATTATTACCGCCTGGCCGACCGGCCCGTGCTTGCCCCAAGGCCCGGCCTGTCCCGATTTCTGTCGGTACATTGAGCCGGGACATGTTCCCGTCCGTGCCTTAATTTGGGCACACCGATATGTCCCCCTTTGCCGCTAGCGAGCGAACCCGGAGTGGTCATGCCGCCGAAACCGCTGGAGCCCGGCGATCCCAAGCACCTGGGCCGGTTCGAGCTCATCGGCCGGCTCGGTGAGGGCGGCCAGGGCGTCGTCTACCTGGGCTGCGGCGACGGCCCGGGGGAGGATCGGGTTGCGGTCAAGGTGCTGCGGTCCACCGTCGACCCGATGGTGCTCGAACGGCTCGGCCGCGAGCTCGACGCGATTCACCAGGTCCAGCCGTTCGTCACGGCCCGGGTCATCGAGGCGGGCGCCGACGGCGAGCGGCGCTACGTGGTCAGCGAGTACATCGACGGTCCCTCGCTGCAAGAACGCGTGCAGGCCCGCGGCCCGCTGCCCGAGGGAGAGCTGCTGCGCCTCGCGGTCGGCACGGCCACCGCGCTGACCGCGATCCACGGCGCCGGGGTGGTGCACCGCGACTTCAAGCCGGCCAACGTGCTGCTCGGCCCGGACGGCCCGCGCGTGGTCGACTTCGGCATCGCCCGGCTCACCGACGCCTCCACGATCACCAGCGGGCTGATCGGCACCCCCTCGTTCGTCGCCCCGGAGCAGCTCGCCGGCGCGCGGCCGACCAGCGCCGTCGACATCTTCGCCTGGGCGGTGACGATGGTCTTCGCCGCCAGTGGCCGGATGGCGTTCGGTGCCGACACCGTGCCCGCCGTCATGATGCGCATCATGAGCGGGGAACCCGATGTGGACGGCGTTCCGCCGTCGTTGCTGCCGGTCGTCCGCCAGTGCCTGGAAAAGGATCCGAGCCGCCGCCCGAACGCCCGCGATCTCATGCTCCAGCTCGTCGACCCCTCCGGCTCGCACCCGGTGCCCGCCGCCCCGTTGCCGTTGGCCGCCCCGGTTCCCGGCACCGCCCCGGCGCCCGGCACCGCCCCGGCGCCCGGGCCGACCGGTCCCACGTATTCCGTACCCGGCTACGCAGCACCCGGCTACCCCGGAACCGGCTCGACCCAGCTGTCTATCCCCGGCACGACGCCGCGGCGGTCCCGGCGGCTGCCGATCCTGGCCGCCTGCGCCGGCGCGATCGTCATCGCCCTCGTCGCGGTCGTCGTGATGCTGCTCACCCGCGGCTCGCCCGGCGGGACCGGGAGCGGCCTCGCGAACGGCGCCCCGACCAGCCCCGCCACGCTGGCCAGCACCCCGCCGGCCACCGGGTCCGCCAATGGGCCGGCGGCGGAAACCGGCGCGACGATCCCCGCGGCGTTCGCGGGGACCTGGGCCGGCACCGCGACCCTGGCCCCGGTCGGAGCCCCGAGCATCGGGCTCAGCAACCCCATCACGTTCACGCTCAAGGCGGGCGAGACGACCGCCGCCGAGGTCGACGGCCCCGCGCCGGACTGCCTGAACACCCTCACCCTGGCCAAGACCACGGCCACGGCGCTCACCTTCAACGAGCCAGGGAACTCCAATTGCGTCGCAGGCACGGTGACCTTCGCCCTGCGCGGCGCCGACCTGGCCTACCAGTGGACGAACGACATCGAGGTCAACACCGCCACCCTCAAGAAGCAGGGCTGAGCCTTATCGCTCACGGGACGATGCAGGCGACCGTGATGGCGCCGGGGTGCCCGGCCTTGACGGTCACCGACTGCGGCTGGGAGCACGTCAGCTCGCGATCGTGCCCGCCGTCGACCTCGAGGATCCGCGGCGACTTGGCGGACACCTGGTACCTGCCGGGTGACAGCCGCACCGAGAACGTCCCCGAGTTCCCGACCTGGATCGACGTAGGCCGGTGCCCGGCCATGGTGAACGTCACCGTGCCGGGGATCGGCCGCACCGGCTGCTGTCCGTTCGGCTGGATCGGGCCGCCCTCCATGACCAGGCGCCCGGTCACCCGGTCGGCCGGGTTAGCGGCAACGTGCGGCTGTGCCAGGGCCGCCGCGCATCCGGCAAGCAGCCCCACGGCCAGCGGCACCACGGCGTACCCGCCGCCTCGTACGCTCAGCTTGCTCATCCTCCCACCCCCGCTGCGATGACTGACCGTTGGACGCAGCGGTCCGCGCCGGGGTTCCGGCCGAAATCGGTGCCGCGGTCGGCCCGGTAATCGGCCCGGTAATCGGCCCGGTAATCGGCACTGCGGTCGGCGTTGATCAGCGCGGCGACCGCCGGGTGGCGGCGCATCTGGTCCAGGCACCGGCTGCGGTTCGGCCCGATGCTGCCGACCGGGATGCCCAGCCTGGTGCTGATCTCGGCGTACGGCAGCGGCGGGTCCTGGATGAGCAGGCCCATCAGCTGCTGGCCGAACGGGGACAGGTGCCCGAACGCCTCGTGCAGCGCCGCGTGCCGCTCGGCCTGCAGCAGCCCGTACTCGGCCGGCCGGTCCAGCGGGTCCGGCATCATCTCGGCGTCCACCCAGGAGCCCTGCTGCGGCACCTGCGCCGTGCGCAGTACCCGCAGGCATTCCCGCCGGGTCGTGGTGGCGAGCCAGCCGGGCAGCGCGGCCGCGCACTGCAGCGTGTCTAGGTGATCCACCAGCTGCATCCAGACATTCTGGCCGACGTCGTCGGCGTCCGCGTCGCTCAGCCGGAACCTGCGGCAGATGGACCAGATCAGCGAGGCGTACCGCTCGACAAGCGTTTCCCACGCTTGCTTGTCGCCATTCCTCGCCCGCGTGACCAGGTCGGTGACCTCCAGGCCCTCGCGCGGTGCAGCCAGCATGTCCGCTCACCCCTTCACAGACGCTGATGTTGGTGTCAGCCTCGGTGCGGAGGTGTCCCGCCGTCATGAGGCAGCGGTCACGATGGCCCGGGAAGTATTCACGGCGCGGCCGGGAGCCGGTGTCCCGTCAGCCGCGGGACTGCTGCCCCAGGCCGGCGTCCCTGGCCTGCACGATGGCCTGCGCCCTGTCGGCGACCTGCAACTTGGTCAGGATGTTCGACACGTGGTTGCGCACGGTCTTCTCGCTCAGGCTCAGCTTGGCCGCGATCGCGGCGTTGGCCCGGCCCTGCGCCACCAGGTCGAGGACCTCGCGTTCCCTGTCGGTCAGCTGGGGGAAGACCTGCGGCGGGGCAGGAGTGGCCGTGAAGTAGGTGAGCATCCGGGCGGCCAGGTGGGTGCCGAAGATGATCTCCCCGTTGGCCGCGGCCTGGATCGCGGCCCGGATCTGCTCCTGGTCGGCGCCCTTGAGCAGGTACCCGCGGGCGCCGGCCCGCAGCGCGGAGAAGATGGAGTCGTCGTCGTCGAACATGGTCAGCACGAGCACGGCGATATGCGGGCTGTCGGCCACGATGCGGCGGGTCGCCTCGATGCCGTTCAGCCCGGGCATGTGCAGGTCCATGACGACCACGTCGGGCTGGGTCTGCATGGCGAGCTCGACGGCCTCGGTACCGCTGGTGGCTGCGCCCGCCAGCTCGGTATCCGGCGCGTCGGTCAGCAGCGCGGTCAGGCCGTCACGGAACAGCGGGTGGTCGTCGGCGATCAGCACCCGTATCGGTTCTGTCATGGTTTCTCCCCGGCGGGCAGGCGGGCGGCGATCCTTGTGCCGTGCGGCGGGTTGGGCTCGATCACCAGGTCCCCGCCCAGCTCGGTGACGCGCTCACGCATCGACGCGATGCCGACGCCGGTTCGCCAGCCCTCGGGCAGGCCCACGCCGTCATCGCGCACCTCCACGTCGAGGCAGCCATCGAACCGTATCCGCACCCAGCAGCGGGTGGCCTTCGCGTGCCGTGCCACGTTGGTCAGCGCCTCGGTCACGATCCGGTAGCAGGCCACCTCGACCGCCGCGGGCAGGTCGGCCAGGCCGTCGTCGGACGCGTCCAGGGTAACGGTCAGCTCGGGCGCCTCGGACTTCAGCCGTCCGACCTCTTCGCGCAGCGACCCGACGAGCCCGAGCTGGTCGAGCGCGGGCGGCCGCAGCCCGTAGACGATGCGCCGGACGTCGGCCACTGCCCGCTGGGTCTCGGCCTTGAGCTTGTCGAGCAAGTCAAGCAGCGCCGTCTGGCCGGCCGCATGCCTCCTGGCTGTGTCCAGGCCCAGGGTCAGGCCGGCCAGCGTCGGCCCGATCCCGTCGTGCAGGTCGCGCCGCAGCCGCCGCCGCTCCTCCTCGCGCGCGGTGACCAGGCCCGCCCGGGAGGCATCAAGCGCCTGGCGCAGCGCCACCGCGTGCGTGGCGGGTCCTGCCTGACGGGCGAGGTCGGCAAGCAGCCGCTCGTCGTCGGGGCCGAGCTGATCGCCGTGTCCCCTGGTGCCGACGAGCAGCCGGCCCACGGTCTCCCGCTGGAAGATAAGCGGGAAGGCGACCACCTCGGCCGGTACCTGCCCGTACGCGGCCGTCGGCCGCCACTCGTCGCCGAGCCGCAGCTCAAGGGCCGCGTACGGGAGCCGGAGGCTGTCCGCGATGGTCTTGACCACGGAGTTCAGCGCCGACTCTGTGTCGGCCGCCTCCTCCACCCTGCGGCCAAGCCTGGCCAGGGCCTCATACGGCGCGCCGCGGTCGCCGTAGAACAGCCGGTCGATCCGGTGCTGCACCCTGTCACGCAGCGGAAGAAAGACCGCGACGGCCAGCACGGTGGCCACGACCTCCGCGCCCAGGCTGTGGTTCATCCCGAGGACCTGCCGGCCCCCCACCACGATGGCCACGTAGACCCCGGCGACTCCGGCGGTCAGCAGGCCGTACACCACGGCCCGGTTGAGCAGGACGTCGATCTCGTACAGCCGGTACCGCAGCACCGCGATTCCGATCGCGATCGGCATCAGCACGCCAGCCAGCGCACCGAGCCCCACGTTCACCGCGCCGCCCGCGTCGACGTTCTGGGCGACGATGGCCCCGGCGGCCAGCGGCAGCACGGCGAGGAACCACTTGAGCTGCTGACGGCCGGCCCGGTCGGCCTGGCGCCAGCGGAGCGTCAGGCTCGCGGCGGCGGCGACCACGGCGGCAAGCCCGCACGCGGCGGCCAGGATCTGCGCCGCCTCGAACAGCCTGATCAGCGAGGGAACCGTATAAGGGTTGTGCAGGTTACGGAAGTAGCCTCCCATGCTCTGCGGGGTGAAGGCCTGGCCGAGTACCCATAGCGGCCCGAAGGCAAGCGCCGCCCACAGCGCGGGCCGCCACCGCCGTGACAGCAGCACTCCATCGGGGAAGACCAGCGGCAGGACCAGCCCTGCCAGGCTGACGGCAGGCCCGTTGGCCCACGTGACCACCCACAGCGCCGGCCTAGCGAGCGGCAGCGCGCCCTCGGGTCGGAACAGCGCGTACCGCGCGTAGACGAAGGACAGCCCGGAAACCCCGTTCGCGAGCCCGATCACGCACAGCAGCGGACCCATCGGATGACCTGGCCGCCTGGCAAGCAGGACGCAGCCCATCAACGCGAAGCCGAGCGTGATCGGCACCGGGTACACGTCCGCGTCGTTGCCCAGGGCCGCGAACACCGCGGTCGCGACGGCCAGCACTATCGCCAGCGCCGCCGCCACCCAGGACAGAACCGCCGACGTCAGCCACCGAGTCGGCATCGCGCCCAGGGACCGTCCCTGAAGAACCAGACCCACCCCTCCACGATCGGTCCTTTCCTGTCCCGCTGTCACGGGACGGGAGTCCCGGCTTACCCGGGATCCTGCAGACCTGCTGCCGGAACGGGAGCCGGGCCGCACCGGCCGGGCTCAGCGCGGGGCATAAGCGATTGTGGCAAACGGCCAGGCCTCGCGCAGCCATGCCGCGACGGCGTCGTGCAGCGGGACGTCGAGATCGGCCCGGCCGGCCGTGACCCAGGACCGGACATCCGCTCCGTCCTGCCCCCCGGCCAGCGGGTAGATGTAGACGCAGCCGACGATCTCGCCGCCGTCGTCCGCCAGCACCGTGTAGGTGAACCCCGAGCGGGCCGCGAAGTCCCCGGCATGCCGCTCCAGGTCGCCCAGGTTCTCCGCCAGCGTCATCTCCCTTGGCCACGACCGGCCGGCGAAGCCCGGCGTGGACCTGATGTGCTCGACGCTCGACATCCAGGCCCGGTAGTCGCCGTCGTTGTGCTGCGGTCCGAGCGGCTCCAGCCGGAACCCGCTACCCACAAGCCCGTCCGGAACCACGAAATCATCGGGCACGAACCCGTTCATCTGGCCCTCCTGCCGCCGCTCGCATCATCGTGGGTCATTACTGCCCTGATAAGGGTAGTTTCGACCCACGATCTTCGATTGGCCCGTTGGCACGTCGGGACGGGGTGTGGAGGGGGGTCAGGACCCGGTGGCCTGGCTGAGCTCGACCAGGTGGCCGTCCGGGTCGCGCAGGAAGCAGCGGATCTCGCCGCCCCAGTCGTGCGGCGGGGTGAGGAAGGTGGCGCCGCGGGCCAGCAGTGCCTGGTACGCGGCCCGGCAGTCTGCCACCCGGAGCGTCATGGCGTGGCTGACCCGGTCGGGATCGGCAGGCGGCAGGAAGGTCACGGTGGGCTTGTCGGCGGTCGGCCCGCCGCCGCTGACGAGCAGCAGCCAGGTGCCAGCGAACCGCAGCACCACGCTGGTCCCGCCGTACTCCCGGTACAACTCCGCGCCCAGCACGTCGACCCAGAAGTCACGCGACCGCGCCGGGTCGGCGACCACCAGGATGTGCGTGACCGCCACGTCTGCCCCGAGCGGGCCTGCCCGTTCCGCCATGTCCCCTCCTTGATTGCCTTGACCAGTTTTAACAAAAGACCGCCAAATGATTATCGTGTCGCGAGATAGTTATCTCTGCTTACGTTATTCCCTGGCTCATGCTGGCCCTTGCGACCCGGCGCAAGCCGCCATTTAATAGGGCTACCACGGGGATTCGAGGGAAGGGGCGGCCCGATGTCCTATCAGGATGCTATGGGATGGCCCCCGATGCCGGCCGGCAATATGTCGCCGGTTCCGCCTGCCCGCAAGCGCCCGAGGTGGCTTTTCGCCGCGGCGGGTGCCGTGGTGGTCGTCCTGGTGGCCGGCATCCTGGTCTGGGCCCCGTGGCACAAGGTGCCGGTCGCCCCGACGGCGGTTCGCGGCCGGTCGCCGACGGCGACGTCGGTGCTCGTGTCCTGGACCCCGGCCGACGGCGGCGCGACCATCGACAGGTACCTGGTGCTGCGGAACGGCGCCCAGGTGGGCTCGGTCGCCGCCAATCAGACGTCCTTCCTCGATGGCGGGCTGACTCCCGGCACCGCCTACCGGTACACGATCATCGCGGAGTCGGGAACGCAGCGCTCGAGCCCATCGGTCAGGGCCGTGGTGACGACCATAGCCCCTAGCCCGGTCGGGCTGTCGGCGGGCCAGCTGACCTGGACCTCCGTGACCTTCCACTGGTCGCCGTCGCCGAAGGGCCCGACTCCCGACTCGTACGTGATCTACGAGGACGGCAACCCCGTCACCGTGGTGCCGGGGACGGCCCACACCTACGTCGTCACCGGGCTGAGCCCGGGCGCCTCCCGGCAGTACCAGGTGAGCGCGAAGTGGGGGAACCACGAGTCCGTCAGGTCCCAGGCCCTCTCGCTGTCGACGCTGGCAGTTCCGCTCGAGGGCAGCATTCCCCTGGTATTCAAGGTGGTCAGCACCCCGGGTTCCGGCGCCAGCCTGCACGTGGGCCAGAAGTGGAACGACACGTGGAGTTTCACCTCGGCCTGCTCCTCGACCACATGCACGCTGACGGCAGACGCGGAGTTCGCCCCGCCGGACCTGTCCGTGCAGCCGTTCACCGTGAAGCTGACGAGTTCCGGCTCCGGTTACGCGGGCACGACCGAGGCCAAGATCACGCAGTGCCAGTCGATCAACGTGGAGAACACCGTCAGCCTGCGCATCGCGCCTAAGCAGGTAAACCACGGCGGATGGACCTCCTGGACCGGCAGCATGGTGCTCACCTCGCCGTACGTCACCGCGAGCGGCGGCTATTACTGCCCGGCGCAGAGCTGGAACTTCGACCTCAACGGAAGCCAGTCGTAGCCGGACTGCGCCGTTTCGCCACCAGGATCGCGTGGCGAGCAACCGGAGTGCCGCCGTGCCCGTCTAAGCAACGCCGTGGAAGTAACGCCGTAGAAGCCGAGGAGGTGCCATGCGCACGCTGAGGCAAGCCCGTCGGCTGACCACCGTGGTGCTGGCCCGTGCCACCCTGGCCCGTGCCACCCTGGCCCGTGCCGTGCTGGCCCCTGCCGTGCTGGCCGGTGCGGTGGCCGCGCTGGCCGCGGGCTGCACAGCGCCGCCGTCGGCGGCGGCAAGTGCGGCGTCCGCGTCGGTGCCGGGATCGCCGATACCCGCCTCGACGGGATCACCGGTTCCGGACTCGGCGGTCCCGCGGCTGGCGGCGATTGCGCGCAGCGTCGCGAAAGAAGACGGCGATGCTGCCCCGTCGCAGGTTACGGCGGTGCTGACCACCCGGGCCAAGGCACTGACCTCGGCGACGCCGGGTGACCTCGTGCCCGGCTCGGCCAGCATCCGGGCGTTCCTGCTGACGATGCGGGGCCACTTCACCGCCACCGACGCGACCGGGCCGCCGGGATCCAAGGCGCCGACAGGCCGGTACCTGTCCCTGGTGGTGAACGCGGCGACGTTCCAGGTAACCGACTTCGGGCTCAGCCCCAAGCCGCCGCCGGTCTCGCCCGCCAGCCTCGGACCGGTCACCTACCTGCCCGTCGGCTGACGAACCCGACGACCCGATCCCGGCGTCCATCCGGTCCAGCCGGGATGCGGTCGGCGTCGGAAGGGTTCCGGCCCGGGCGGTCAGGATCCTTCGGCGAGGGCGGCGAGCAGGTCGAGCGAGGCCCGCAGCCTGTCGGGCGTCGTCGCCCGCGCCGCAGGGAACCGCTTCTCGTCGGTCAGGTGGGTCCAGTCGTAGGTGCAGGTGACCTGGGTGCCCGACGGGCCGGCGGGTTCCAGCTCCCATCGCCACAGATGCCCGGGCCGGTCCAGCCCCGGCTCGGCGGGCATCCAGGCGATACGGCGGCCCTCCTCGAACTCGACCACGTGGTTCTCCCGGACCCCGTTGCGGGTCAGCGTCGTCGTGAACACGTCACCGACCCGGTGAACTCGCTGCCCGGCCGCCGCGTCGGCCAGGTTGTCGTTGCCGTCCCAGCTCGGCTGGACGGCCGGATCGGCGATCAGCTCGAAGATTCGCTCCGGCTCTGCCGCGATCTCGCGGCTGGCGCTGACCACGCGCGGCGCTTCCTGCTCAGTCGTCATGAGCCCATCCAAGCACCCTACCGCCGCCGCGACCCCAGGCAGCGCTGACGGGCAGCCCGGTATGTAGGCCGCCGTCTGTATGTACGTGCTCCATTCCCGTCTGGTCAGGGAGCGGCCCGCTATCGCGCACACCGCGCCGAAGTAACGCTCTCAGGTCACCGCCCTTTCACGAGAGCGAGCGACGCAATCCAAGCCCACGCGAACGGCCCCACGCGAACGCCCGCCGCGGACGACCGAGGAGGGTTAACCAGCGCCGCGGAAAATAAAATGTACGCCGAGCGGGCCGAACGTACTCTGACGTTATATGCACGCCGCCGTCACGGTTACCCCTGCCCAGCTGCCCGAACTGCTCCTGCATGTCGCGGTGGTCCGGCCGGTCTTTGTCTGGGGACAGCCGGGCATCGGCAAGTCCAGCCTGGTCGAGGAGTTCGCCGCGCAGGTCGGCCTGGACTGCCACACGCTGCTCGGCACCCAGCTCGCGGCCGAGGACCTCATCGGCGTGCCGCGGATCGTCGGCGAGGGCGACAGGGCGCGCAGCCGGTTCTGCCCGCCGGAGGCGATCGCGCGGGACGAGCCCTACGTGCTGTTCCTCGACGAGCTGAACGGGTCGAGCCACGAGGTGCAGAAGGCGTTCTACAGCCTGATCCTGGACCGCCGGCTCGGCAGCTACACGCTGCACCCGGAGTCCGTGGTGATCGGCGCGGGGAACAGGAGCCAGGACTCGGCCATCGTGCGGCCGATGTCCTCGGCGCTGATCAACCGGATGGTGCACGTCCACCTGGTGAGCAGCGCCCGCGACTGGCTGGCCTGGGCGCGGCGCAGCGGCATCCACCCCTGGGTCGTGGACTACATC
>JASHTQ010000162.1 GCA_030040475.1 Streptosporangiaceae bacterium | reverse complement strand
CCCGCCCCCGGGCCGGCGCCCGCCCCCGGGCCGGCGCCCGCCCCCGGGCCGGCGCCCGCGCCAACTCCGGCACCGGCCAAGCCAGAGCGGGCTCAGAAGTAACGCACAGCCTCCGCGCACCACGGCCAGGCAGGCTGGATGGCATGAACACGGATAGGAATGGCCTGACATGAACGGAACCACCGCGTTCTGGTACGCCAGCCGGGCGACCGGCGTCGTCGCGTTGCTCCTGCTCACCGTCGTCTTCGTGCTCGGCCTGCTGGTCACCAGGCAGGGCCGGCTACCCGGCCTGCCCAGGTTCGCGGTGACCAGCCTGCACCGGAACATCTCCCTGCTGGCGGTGGCGTTCGTCGCCGTGCACGTGCTCACCGCGGTGCTCGATACCTACGTGAACATCCCGCTGGCCTCGGCCGTGATCCCGTTCGCCTCGGGCTACGAGCGGTTCTGGCTCGGCCTCGGCGCGATATCCCTGGACCTGGCACTGGCGATGATCGTGACCAGCCTGCTCCGCGGTCGGCTCAACCGGACCCTGTGGCGCGCCATCCACCTGCTCGCCTACCTGAGCTGGCCGGTGGCGCTCGCGCACAGCATCGGCTCCAGTCGCGACATGCAGCATGGCTGGATGCTGGGCCTGGCGGTCGGCTGCGCCGTGCTCGTGCTCGCGGCGATGACCTGGCGGCTGGTGGGCGCGGCCAGGCAGCTGCCGAGGGCCGCGCGGGTCGCCGCCATGATGGCCAGCCACGCCAAGGAAACGGCCCGAACCCGGAACGCCAAGGAAACGGCCCGAACCCCGAGCGTCAAGGAGAAGGCCGCCCGATGACGACCGCCGTGAACGAGCAACCCGCCGCTCAGCGGACCCGCCAAGCGCACCCCGTGCCCGGCCTGCCCCGCCTCCTCCCGACCCCCCGGACGCCGGAATCCCTCCGCGCCCACCTGGCCCGCTTCGGCCCCACCCCGTACCGGAACAAAGAAGACCGGAACAAAGAAGACCGGAACAACCCGCCGCTGATCGCCGACCTCGAGGCAGCCGGCCTGACCGGCCGCGGCGGGGCAGCCTTCCCCGTGCACCGCAAGCTGGCCGCGGTGGCGAAGGCGCGCGGCCCCAAGGTCATCGTCGCCAACGGCGCGGAAAGCGAGCCCGCCAGCCGCAAGGACGCCGTCCTGCTCAGGCTCGCGCCGAACCTCGTGCTGGACGGCCTGCAACTGGCCGCCGAGGCGATCGGCGCCCGCGAGGCCCACCTGTACCTGCACCAGGGCACCAGCCCAGAGATCCTCCGGGCGCTGGCCGAACGATCCGTGGCAACTCTCGACCGCCTACAAGTCACGGTCACGAACGCCCCGCCACGCTTCCTGGCCGGCCAGGAAACGGCCCTGGTCAACCGCCTGGGCGGCGGGCCGGCGCTGCCGACGTTCACCCCGCCCCGCGTCTTCGAGCGCGGCCTGGGCGGCGCCCCCACCCTGGTGCAGAACGTCGAGACGCTGGCCCACGTCGCGCTGATCGCACGCTACGGCCCGCGCTGGTTCCGCGCCTTCGGCACGGCCGACGAGCCGGGCAGCATGCTCGCCACCGTCTACCACGCCACCAAACGTCCCGAGGTGGTCGAGGCCGGCATCGGCACGCCGCTGCGGACCCTGCTGGCAGAAGACGAGGACGCCCAGGCGCTGCTGATCGGCGGCTTCCACGGCACCTGGCTGCCGATGCCCCAGGCCGCCGAGCTGACGCTGGACAACAAGACGCTGAGCCGAAACGGCGCCGCCCTGGGCGCGGGCCTGATCGCCGCGCTCCCCGCCGACAGGTGCGGCCTGGTCGAGGCAGCGTGGATCACCCGCTACCTGGCCGCGGAGTCGGCCGGCCAGTGCGGCCCGTGCCTCAACGGCCTGCCGCGGATCGCCGCCGCGCTCGCCGAGCTGACCCGGCCACGGCCAGACAAGCGAACCCGGACCGACATAGAGCGCTGGGCCGGCCTGGTCACCGGCCGCGGCGCCTGCAACCACCCGGACGGCACCGCGCGGTTCGTCAAAAGCGCGCTGACCGTGTTCGCGCCGGAACTCGCCCGCCACGAGCGGGGCACGTGCTCGGCCACGAACCACGAGCCGTTCCTCCCGGTGCCCCGGCGCATGCCGACGACCGAACAGGACTGGACCTGACCATGGCCGATACCCTGCGGGTCAACCCGATCGCCTGCTCAGGCCACGGCGTCTGCGCCGAACTGCTTCCCGAGCTCATCGAACTGGACGAGTGGGGCTACCCGATCGTGGACCCGCACCCGGTCCCCAAGGCCCTGGACGCAGACGCCCGCCGCGCCGTGGCCGCGTGCCCCGCCCTGGCCCTCCGCCTCCTGAAAGCGCGGCTATAGGCCGTCAGAGCACGTCATGCCCGGGACGCGGCGCGGCAGGGATGCTCCCGAGCCGGCCCGCCTGGTAGTCCTCGAACGCCTGCACGAGCTCCTCCCGCGTGTTCATCACGAACGGCCCGTACGCGGCGACCGGCTCCCTGATCGGCTCCCCGCCGAGCAGCAGCACGTCCATGCTCTCCCGGGCGCCCGCGCTCAGCGTCACAAAATCCCCGGAACCGAACACCGCCAGCTGCCCCATCCGCACCGGCCGCTTCTCGGTCCCCACCGAGCCGCTCCCCGCGAGAACGTACGCCAAAGCGTTGAAGTCCGCCCGCCACGGCAGCCGCACCCGGGCCCCCGCCGACACGGTGGCGTGCACCAGGGAGATAGGCGTGTGCGTGACCCCAGGCCCGGCATGACCGCCGAACGTCCCCGCGATCACCCTCAGCAACGCCCCGCCGTCCGGGGACGACAGCAAGGCGACCTGCCCGGCCCTGATGTCCTGGTAGCGCGGCTGCGTCATCTTCAGCCGCGCGGGCAGGTTGACCCATAGCTGGATGCCGTGGAACAGCCCGCCGCTGACGACGAGCTCCTCAGGCGGCGCCTCGATGTGCAGGATGCCCCCGCCCGCGGTCATCCACTGCGTGTCGCCGTCGGTGATCAGCCCGCCGCCGCCGTTGGAGTCCTGGTGCCGGATCGTCCCGTCGATCATGTACGTCACGGTCTCGAACCCGCGGTGCGGGTGCCACGGCGTGCCCTTCGGCTCGCCCGGCCCGTAGTCGACCTCGCCCATCTGGTCCATGTGCACGAACGGGTCGAGCCGCGCCAGGTCGACCCCGGCGAACGCGCGCCGAACCGGAAACCCCTCGCCCTCGAGCCCGGACGGCCCGGTGGTGACCGAGATGACCTCCCGTTCGGCCTGCGTGACGTCGGGCTCGGCCACGCGCGGCAGGACGAGGATGTTGTCGACGGTGATTGCAGGCATGATCTCCTCCTCAGCAGTTACCACCGTAAAACTCTTTGAAAAATCAATTATTCCGAACGGGAGGTGGTGCGTCCCTACCGCCAGTGCGTCACCGCGAGGCGAACTCGTCAACCCCCGGCACGCGCCCAGGGCCCATAGCTTCGAGGCCGCTACCATGGGCGCCAATGGACGAGGACAAATTGGCGCCCGCCAGCTACGCCGCCGCGGGTGTGGACGAACAACGCGAGCAGGACGTGTTCGCCCGTGCGATGCGCCCGTGGCTGGCGCGCACCGCGGCCAGGTCCTCGCTGGTGACCGGCATCACGGGCCTGGCCAGCGGCTACTTCGCCACCCTCCTGCAGCTGCAGTCGGGTCCGCCGATCGCGCTGACCACCGACGGCGTGGGCACGAAGATCCTGCTGGCGCGCGAGGCCAACCGGTGGGAGCCGATCGGGATCGACTGCGTGGCCAACAACGTCAACGACCTTATCTGCGTGGGCGCGGTGCCGCTCGCGCTGCTTGACTACGTGGCCACCGACCGGATCGACGAGGGCGTGCTCGAGGAGATCGCCCGCGGCCTGTACCTGGGCGCCGACCTGGCCGGGATCGCGATCCCCGGCGGCGAGATCGCCCAGATCGGCGCCATGCTCGCCGACGCGGCAGGCGGCCGCCCGATGCTCGACCTGGTCGGCACCGCGATCGGGGCGCTGCCCGCTGGCCGCGACCCGGTGGACGGGTCCGGCGTCAGGTCCGGCGACGTGGTCATCGGCCTGCCAAGCTCGGGCCTGCACAGCAACGGGTACTCGCTGGCCCGTCGCGCCCTGTTCGACGTGGCCGGGATGACGCTCGCCGACCGGGTGCCGGGCACGGCGCGGCACCTTGACGACGCCCTGCTCCAGCC
>JASHTQ010000161.1 GCA_030040475.1 Streptosporangiaceae bacterium | reverse complement strand
GGGAACACCTGCGAGCCCGGCTCGTTCCCGCTCGGCTGCAGCGGGTTGTCCTTGTGCCTGATGATCTCCCTGACCGGGTTGCGCTGCTGGCCGTACAGCGGGTTGGCGACCGGCGACTCCTGCGGCTCGTAGTGGGCGGGCAGCGGCCCGTCGGCCAGCCCGGCCGGGGCGAACAGCCACGCCTTGCCGTCGTTCTGCATGATGAACGGGTCGATGCCGGACAGCGCGTCGACCCCGGTCGCCCCCTCCGGCGGCCGGTAGGACGGCGGCCGGGTGACGGGGAAGTCCGGCACGTCGTGCCCGGTCCACTTCTCCGCCTCGGGATCCCACCAGACGTAGGATTTGCGCTCGCTCCACGGCTTGCCGTCCGGGTCGGCCGAGGCCCGGTTGTACAGGATCCGGCGGTTGGCGGGCCAGGCCCAGCCCCACTCGGGCGCGACCCAGCTCTGCTCGGCGCCCGGCTTGCGCCTGGCGGTCTGGTTGACCCCGCCGGCGTACGCGCCGCTGTAGATCCAGCACCCGCAGGTGGTCGACCCGTCGGCCCGCAGGCCGGCGAACCCGGCCAGCGGCTTGCCCTCGGCGTCCCACCCGTTGACCTCGGCGAGCACCGCCTCGGCCGACGGCTCGGCCAGCGGACCATGCACCGGGTAGTCCCAGGTCAGGTCCTGCACGGGCCGGTCAGCCTCGTCGGCAGAACCGGCCAGCTTCTCGCGGATGCGCAAGCCGAGGTGGTAGGCGAACCACAGCTCGCTGCGCGCGTCGCCGGTCGGGAGCACGGCCTCGTGGTGCCACTGCAGCATGCGCTGGGTATTGGTGAAGCTGCCCGACTTCTCGGTGTGCGCGGCGGCGGGCATGAAGAACACCTCGGTCTTGATGTCCTCGGTGCGCATCTCGCCGCTCTCGATCTCGGGCCCGTCCTGCCACCAGGTCGCGCTCTCGATCATCGTCAGGTCCCGGACGACCAGCCAGTCGAGGTTGGCCATCGCGAGCCGCTGCATCCGGGCGTTGGCCCCGCCGACCGCCGGGTTCTGGCCAAGCAGCAGGTACCCCTTGCACCGGCCGTTCAGCTGCTCGAGCACGGTCGCGAACGCACCGTGGTCGCCGGTCAGCCGGGGCACGTAGTCAAAGCAGAACTCGTTGTCGGCCGTGGCGGCCTCGCCCCAGTACGCCTTGAGCAGGCTGACCAGGTACGCCGGGCTGTTGGCCCAGAACCCCTTCGTCTGCGTGATGTCGCCGAGGTAGGCGTCCAGGTTGTGATGGACCCGGGCGTTCGGCATCGGCAGGTACCCGGGCAGCAGGTCGAACAGGGTGGGAATGTCGGTCGACCCCTGGATGGACGCGTGGCCGCGCAGCGCCAGGATGCCGCCGCCCGGGCGGCCCATGTTGCCGAGCAGCGCCTGCAGGATCGAGGCGCTGCGGATGTACTGCACCCCCACCGTGTGCTGGGTCCAGCCGACGCTGTACACGAACGCGGTGGTCCGGTCGCGCCCGGAGTTCGCGGTGAGCAGCTCGCAGATCCTGGTGAACGTCTCCGGTGACACGCCGCAGGCGTCCGCCACGACCTCCGGGGTGTACCGGGAGAAGTGACGCTTGAGGGTCTGGAAGACCGAACGCGGGTGTTCGAGGGATTCGGCCACTTGCGGCTGACCGGTCGCGACGCTGGCACCACCGTTCGTTAGGTCATATGGTTTGCCGCGGGAACCGGCCGCGGCCCGCATCATGGCGCCTGAGTAGCTCCAGGGGGCCTTGTCGTAGCGGTGACCCGTCACGTCAAGTCCGGCGAATACGCCGTCCAGGTCCTCGGTGTCCTGGTAGTCCTCGCTGAGGATGACGGCCGCGTTGGTGTAGGCCACCACGTAGTCGCGGAAGTACTTCTCGTTCGCCAGGACGTAGTTGATGATCCCGCCGATGAACACGATGTCGGTGCCGGCCCGCAGCGGCACGTGCAGGTCGGCAAGCGCGCTGGTGCGGGTGAACCGGGGATCGACGTGGATCACCGTGGCGCCGCGGGCCTTGGCCTCGATCACCCACTGGAAGGCGACCGGGTGGCACTCGGCCATGTTGGAGCCCTGGATGACGATGCAGTCGGCGTTGACCAGGTCCCCGGGGAACGTGGTGGCGCCGCCGCGGCCGAAGCTAGTCCCCAGACCGGGGACGGTGGAGGAGTGTCATATCCGCGCCTGGTTCTCGATCTGGATCGCGCCGAGCGCGGTGAACAGCTTCTTGATCAGGTAGTTCTCTTCGTTGTCCAGCGTCGCGCCGCCGAGGCTGGCGAACCCGAGCGTCCGCCGCGTCCGGTTGCCGTCGACCTCCCACTGCCAGCCATGGCGACGGGCCGCCAGCACCCGGTCGGCGATCATGTCCATCGCCGTATCCAGGTCGAGGTCTTCCCAATTTTTCCCGAACGGAGGGCGGTACTTGACCCGGTACTGACGCGCGGACCCCGTGGTGAGCTGCATCGTCGCCGACCCCTTGGGACACAGCCGACCGCGGCTGACCGGCGAGTCGGGATCGCCCTCGATCTGGACGACCTTGCCGTCTTTCACGTAGATGTTCTGCCCGCAGCCGACCGCGCAGTAGGGGCAGATCGACTTGACCACCGTGTCGGCGTCGGCGGTGCGGGCCTCGCGGCGGCGGCCGCTGCTGGCCGCGGCGCCGAGGCCACGGCGGTCGGTCCCGGTGAGCTGCCGGTACACCGGCCACGACCCGATGCGGCGACGGTTTCCCATGCCCGGCCTCACCTCCGCTTGGATCGGCGCTTCGATCGGCCTGCCCGGCCAGTATCTCCTAGGCTACGATTCGTCCGGGTACGAGGGGAGCGGTGGCCGATGACTGAACTTGCCCAAGGTATCGACGTCTCGAATTATGCCGGGCAATTCGACTGGTCGGGAACGTCGGGCCTGTCGTTCGGCATCTGCCGCGCCACCCAGGGCCTGGGGGCCACCGGCACCAATTCGCCGGACCCCTACCTTTCCTGGAACTGGCCGAGGATCACCGAGAAGGGGCTGGCCCGCGGCGCCTATCACTTCCTCGACCCCAGGCTCGACGGCGCGCAGCAGGCGACGTACTTCGTCAATACGGTCAAGGCGCAGGGCCTGCTCGCCACCGACATGCTGTGGCTGGACAACGAGACCGCGGGGTCCTCGCCGGCCGCGGTGGCGCAGTGCGCGGCCGCGTTCATGGCGCAGCTGACGGCCCTGTGCCCGGAGAATCCGTGCGGCGTCTACTCGTTCTGGGACTTCATCACCGCGGGCAACTGCGCGGGGCTCGGCGGGTATCCGCTCTGGCTGGCCATCTACCAGAAGGCGACCCCGGGCGCGCCCGCGCCGTGGAGCGCGTGGCAGTTCTGGCAGTCAGGCGGGACGTCCAACCACGACGACGACGTGTTCAACGGCACCTCGGCCGAGCTGAGCACGTGGATCAGTTCTTTCCAGGTGAACGCGGAGGCCGAAGTGCAGGCAGGTCAGCTCAACAACGGCGCGAACGCCGTCACGGTCATCACGGTGCCGCAGGGCAGCGGGACCAAGGTCGTATTCGGCTGCGACAACGGCGTGCAGGGCCTGCCGCCCGCCGTGCTCAGGGTGGCCATCTACGACACCGAGTGGCACGTCAACGACGACGTCACCGTGGACTCGACCAAGGGCCAGACCGTGCTCCAGTTCACCGACGCGGCCAAGACCGGGGTGATTTCCATCCGGCGCCAGGACACCGGCGAGGTCATGGTCGGCTACGAGATCTCCTAGGCTTCGGGTCCCTACCGACTGGGCCGGGCCGGGATGATCCTGATCGTGGCCGGCGTGTCGGGCAGCGGCAAGACGACCGTGGGCGCGCTGCTCGCCGGGCGGCTTGGCTGGCGCTTCGCGGACGCGGACGAGTTCCACCCGGCCGCGAACATAGCGAAGATGCGCGCCGGGATCCCGCTCACCGACGCCGACCGCTGGCCGTGGCTGAACGCGATCGCGGCGTGGATGGACGAGCGGATCGCGCTGCGCGAATCGGCGGTGGTCACCTGCTCCGCGCTCAACCGCAGCTACCGGGACGTGCTATTGGGCGGGCGGCCCGAGGCAAGGCTGGTCTTCTTGTGCGTGGACCGCTCGCTGCTCGAGCGGCGGCTTGCCGTCAGGCACGGCCACTTCTTCCCGCAACGGCTGCTGGACAGCCAGCTTGCCGCGCTGGAGCCGGTGCAGCCGGACGAGAATGCGGTCACCGTCACCGTTCGCCAGGGGGACGACCCGGCGGCCACGGTGGCGGCGATCATCGCGGTAATCTGGCCGGGCGGAGGTGCTCCGCCTCCGGCGCGGCTGGGCGGTGATCGTGAAGCTGAAGCTTGACCTGCACGACATTTACAACAAGGGGCAGGACATCGACCGCGCGCTGGCGGCGATCATCGACGAGGCCGTGGCGAAGAAGGCGCCGCTGGTCGAGATCATCCCCGGCAAGGGCTCGGGGCAGCTCAAGAAGCACGTGCTGCGGTTCCTTGAGCAAAAAGAGATCAAGGCGAAATATCACCGAGTAGAGAAGGACTCGAAGAACTTCGGCCGGCTTTTCGTGCATTTCCGCTGGTAGGAGGCGTGCCGTCGGGGTTGGGGCCGGGCTTACCCTGACGCCCATGTCGGGCACCGGTGAGTACGTAGCAGCACGTCGGGAACCATACGGTGCAAACTTCTGCACAGACGCAGAGGGACCTTCAACCGATGGCAGCCTGCACAGCTACATCCACCGAGATTAATGGGGCGTGTCATGCGATTCCAATTCCCGGCCCGCCGGGTCATCCTTGCTCCGGTGCTCGGCCTGGCGCTCGTCGCCGCGGCCTCGGCCTGCAGCAGCTCCGGCAGCTCGTCGACCACGGCCCCGCCGTCGGCGACGGCGACCTCCGTTCCGGTCGGCTCGCCCACCGCGGTCTCGGCCCCCCCGAGCACCACGTCGACCGCGAACGCCGCGGCCGAGATCACGGCGAACTGGGAGAAGTTCTTCGACTCGAGCACGTCGGTCTCGCAGAAGGCCAGCCTGCTGGAGAACGGCCCCACGTTCTCCAGCGCCATCAAGTCCTTCACCCAGCTGCCGCTGGCCAACGGGATCGGGGCCAAGGTCACCGCGGTGGTGGTGAACTCGGCCACGACGGCGACGGTGAGCTACAACATCGTGGCCGGCGGGTCGACGCTGCTGGCCAACCAGACCGGTAAGGCCGTCTACCAGGACGGGGTCTGGAAGGTGGGCGACGCCACCCTCTGCAGTCTCTTCAAGCTGATACCCGGCGGCTCGGTGCCTTCGGCGTGCAGTTCGGTTAGCTAAGGCAGGCCGCCTTGGCCAGATCGGCGGAGGCCGTCTCCGGTGACCGGCACGGCGAGGGCGGCAGCGTCCCCCGGGCCGGCCAGCGGCTGGCCCTCGCGACCCTGTGCACGCTGCTCTTCCTCACCTTCCTCGACAACACGGTGGTCAGCGTCGCCCTCGGCGACATCCAGACGAGCCTGAAGGCGGGCGTCACCGACCTGCAGTGGGTCGTCGGCGCGTACGCCCTCACGTTCGCGAGCCTGATGCTGGCCTGCGGGATGATCGGGGACGAACTGGGCCGCAAGAAGGTCATGCTCGCCGGGGCCGCGGTCTTCTGCGCCGGCTCGGTGCTGTGCGCCCTCGCCCCGAACGTGCAGACGCTCATCGCGGGCCGCGCCGTGATGGGCCTCGGCGCGGCGGCCAGCGAGCCGGGCACGCTGTCGATGCTGCGGCAGATGTACCCGGACGCCAGGGCACGCAGCCGGGCGATCGGCGTGTGGGCGGGCACGTCCGGCTTCGCGCTCGCGGCCGGCCCTGTCGTCGGCGGGGTGCTTGTCGGCGTCTGGAGCTGGCGGGGCATCTTCTGGTTCAACCTGGCGTTCGGGCTGATCGCCCTGATCGTCGCGGCGCGGATCCTGCCGGAGAGCGCGGATCCGACGGCCAAGCGGGTCGACACCGCGGGCACGCTGCTCGGCGCGGGCGCGCTGGCCACCTTCGTGTTCGCGATCATCGACGCGGAGCAGGCCGGCTTCGCCGCGACCGCGGTGATCCTCCTGCTGTGCGCGAGCGCGGTGCTCGCGGTGGCCTTCGTCTGGCACGAGCGCCGCGCCGAGAATCCCCTGCTCGACCTGCGGTACCTGCGCATCCCGCAGTTCACCACCGCGAACATCACCGCGTTCTGCACCTATTTCGGCACGTTCGCGGTCTTCTTCTTCACCGCGCTGTACCTGGTCGAGATCGTGAACGCGTCCGGGTTCAAGCTCGCGGTCGTCTTCCTGCCGATGACCGTGCTGATGATCGTCGCGTCGGTGCTCGCCGGACGGTGGACCGCGCTGGTCGGGCCGCGCTGGTCAATCACGATCGGCTGCCTGCTGTTCGCCGTCGGCCTGTTCCTGGCCAACGGCTACCTGTCTCCGCACCCGGACTACGGGCCGCTGGTGGTCGCGCTCGCGCTGGCTGGCATCGGCATCGGCACGACCGTGGTCCCGATCACGTCCTCGGTGCTCGCCGCGGTGCCCGCCGAGCGGTCAGGCATGGCCGCCTCGGCCTCGAATACCAGCCGGGAGATCGGCGCCGTCACCGGCGTGGCCATCCTCGGCTCGCTTGTCGACTCCCAGCTCAAGGTCAGCCTGGACACCCAGATGACCGCGCTGGGCATTCCGAAGGTGTACCAGACGCTGGTCGCCAACGCCCTGGAGACCGGCCAGATCCCGAAGAACACCCTCGGCGACGCCAAGATCGTCAGGGAGGTCATCGACGCGGCGTACTCGGCCTTCCACAGCGGCCTGCACGCGGCGCTCTACCTGTCGGCCGGGCTCGCGCTGTTCGCCGCGGTGCTCTGCGCCATCACGCTACGCTCACGTCCGGTCGACGCAGGGTCTTGACATTTGGTTTGGATTGAGGGAAGCAGGTAAGTAACGGCAACGACGCCCTCGGCCAATCCTCGACGGCACGCTAGCGAAGAGAGGCTGACCCATGGTCTGCTATGCCCGGCCTGCGATCAGGATGGCGGCGCTGGTCCTAGTCGCGTTCCTGATATTCGAGCGGCCGGTCGGCCACTTCTTCGATGCCGCCGCGCTCGTGGTCGTGCTCACCGTTGCCGTGGCGGTCGCCGCCGCCCTGGCGGCCCTGGCGTTCACGGTGTTCCTGTCCACCCGGCGGCGCCGGGCACGGGCCGGCGGGTGCGTGTCCTGCACGCTGCGCTGCCAGCACGCCATGACCGAGGGCCCGCGCCGACTCCGGCTGGTAAGCATCACCGACCGGACCCCGCCGGCCTCGCCGGCACCGGTCGCCGCCCCGGCTTCGCCCTCGCCCGCCCCCTCGCCCTCCCCCGGTTACCCGAGGTGGCCGGATCGGCCCGCCCGGCGGGTCCCCGAGCGGGTCGGGTCGTAGCCGAGGGCACCTCGAGCCCTGCCTCGTCCGGGTCCGGCTGACCGCGGCGTCAGCCCTCGTGTGGCCTCGCGACGGGCGAAGATGTAACGTTGACGTTCGGGTCAGGTTTCACTCAGCTGGCCCTTTTCGCTGGGAGCATCACGAGGAGCGGCATGGCGGTCGACAAGCACGCGCTCGATGGGGACATCGGGGACCGGAGCGCAGCTGGCCGGGGAAAGAACTACAAGTGGATTGCGCTGTCCAACACCACGCTCGGCATCTTGATGGTCACCATCAACCAGTCGATCCTGCTGATCTCGCTGCCCGCGCTGTTCCGCGGGATCAACCTCAACCCGCTCGTCCCGTCCAACACCTCCTACTTCCTCTGGGTGTTCATGGGATTCGTGCTGGTCACCGCCGTCCTGGTGGTCAGCCTCGGCCGGGTAGGCGACATCTACGGCCGGGTCCGGATGTACAACCTGGGCTTCGCCGTGTTCACGCTGTTCTCGATCCTGCTGTCGGTGACGTTCCTCACCGGGCCGGCCGGCGCGCTGTGGATCATTGTCATGCGGGTCTTCCAGGGAGTCGGCGGCGCGTTCCTGTTCGCCAACTCCACCGCGATCTTGACCGACGCCTTCCCCCCGGACGAGCGGGGCAAGGCGATGGGCATCAACGGCATCGCGGCGGTGAGCGGCTCGTTCATCGGGCTCATCCTCGGCGGCGTGCTGGCTCCGATCGAGTGGCGGCTGGTGTTCCTGGTCTCGGTGCCCTTCGGGCTGTTCGGCACCGTCTGGGCCTACATCAAGCTCGTCGACAACGGGATCCGCATCCCGGCCAAGATCGACTGGCTGGGCAACGCGACGTTCGCGGCCGGGCTGATCGCCCTGCTCACCGGCATCGTCTACTCGCTGCTCCCGTACGGCGGGCACCCCACCGGGTGGACGAACCCGTGGGTGCTCACCGCGGTCTTCGGCGGGATCGCGATCCTGGTCCTGTTCGGCTGGATCGAGACCAAGGTCCCGGCGCCGATGTTCCGCCTCGGCCTGTTCCGGATCCGCGCGTTCACCGCCGGGAACATCGCGGGCATGCTGGGCGCGCTCGGCCGGGGCGGCATCCAGTTCATGCTGATCATCTGGCTGCAGGGCATCTGGCTGCCGCAGCACGGCTACAGCTTCGACCGGACACCGCTGTGGGCGGGCATCTACATGATCCCGCTGACGATCGGGTTCTTGCTGCTCGGCCCCGTCTCCGGGGTCCTGTCGGACCGGTGGGGCGCCCGGGTCCTCGCCACCGTGGGCCTCGTCGTCTCCGGCGGCACCTTCCTGCTGCTCGAGCTGCTGCCGATCAACTTCAGCTACATCTGGTTCGCGCTGCTGATCTTCCTGTTCGCGGTCGGCATGGGGCTGTTCTTCTCGCCGAACCAGGCCTCGGTGATGAACAGCCTGCCGCCCGAGCAGCGCGGCGCGGGCGCCGGGATGCTGAACACCTTCCAGAACTCGGCCTCGGTGCTGTCCATGGGCCTGTTCTTCACCATCGTCACGCTAGGGCTGGCATCGCGACTGCCCAGCCATCTGTACAAGGGTCTGGTGGCGGCCGGCATCAACCCGTCCGCGGCCCACCTCGTCGCCAGCGAGCCGCCGATCGGCAGCCTGTTCTCGGCCTTCCTCGGCTACAACCCGATCAAGGAACTGCTCGGCCCGACCGGCGCGCTGCAGCACCTGTCGGCCAGCCAGGCTGCCTACGTCACCGGCCGGTCGTTCTTCCCGCAGCTGATCGAGCAGCCGTTCGCCGACGGCATGCACCTGGCCTTCACGTTCGCCGCGATCGCCACCGGCATCGCCGTGGTGGCCTCGGCCCTGCGCGGCAAGCGCTACTTCCACGGCGGCGAGCCGGTCATCGAGGAGCTGGCCGAAGGCGCCGCCGAGACCGCCGGGCTCGTCGGCCTGGACGAGACCGAGGGGCTGCCGGGCATTACCGGCGCCCCGGCTCCCGGGTCGAACGGGAACGGCGTCGGTGCCGCCTCCGCGGCCTCCGGGTCGGAAGCCCCGGCGCAGAACGGCTGAACCGGTGGGCACGCAGCGGGCCGCCGGGCCGGAGCCTCCGGCGCAGGAAGGGCCGCTGTACGGCATCGGTGCCGCGGCGGCCCGCGCCGGTGTCTCGGAGCGGGCGCTGCGGTATTACCAGCAGCTCGGCCTGCTCACCCCGTGCCACTGCACGCCCGGCGGCATGCGGCGCTACTCGGAGGAAGACCTCGCCAGGGTGGCCAGGATCCGGCAGCTGCAGGCCCTGCTCGGCCTCAACCTGGAAGAGATCGCCGTCGTGCTGCGGCACGAGGACCGGATTGCCGAGATCAAGCGCGCCTACCATCACGAGTACACCAGCGACGAGCAGCGCCGCGAACTGGTGCGCGAGAGCCTGGAGCTGCACCGCGATCTCCGCGCGACGGTCGAGGCCAAGCGCCGGGCGATCGAGGGCTTCCTGGCCGATCTCGACGCTCGCATCGCCCGTGCGAGCGAGTTCCTCGAGCAGCTGACCGCCCCCGCGGGCTGACCGTTCCGCCGGGTGAGGGCCGGCCCTAACGGCGTCGGCAGGGCCGGGTTCGGCACCTGGCCCTTGCCCTCGAAGATGCGCCAGCAGCCGCCGCCGGCCCGCTTGGCCTCGTACATGGCGAGGTCGGCGCGGGCCAGCAGGCCCTGCAGGTCGTGGCAGTTGGTGGATTCGGCGATGCCGACGCTGACCGTATACGGGACCGGGGTCCCGTCCGGGCCGGCGATGTGGGCCGGGGAGCCGGTCAGCTGCTCCGCGATCTGGGCCGCGCCCTGGGCCGTGGTCGCCGCGATCACGACGATGAACTCGTCGCCGCCGTAGCGGCCCGCGATGTCGTCCGTCCGGACCTGCTCCCGGCAGGCCTGGGCCAGCGCGGCCAGCACCCGGTCGCCGACGGCGTGCCCGTGCACGTCGTTGATCTGCTTGAAGCGGTCCACGTCGAGCATCAGGGCGACGAGGGGCTGGCCGAGCCGCTGCGCATGGGCGAAGGCGCCCTCGGCCATCTCCATGAAGTGCCGGTGGTTGTACAGGCCGGTCATCCCGTCGATCGAGGCGAGCTGGGCGTACCGGATCGCGAGTCGGTTGTTATCGCGCAGCGCGGTGAACTGGCGCACGCACACCAGCGCCGTCAGCAGCACCGCACCAAGCACGATGCCGCCTACCGGATCGAAGCCGACGTTGCTCCTGAGCACGACGAAGGCCATCAGCAGGTAGCTGCCCGCGACCGCCAGGTACGGCAGGTGGCTCGGGCGCGTGTCGTGGGACCGGGGCGGCGCGGTGAACCCCACTGCCGGCCGGGCGCGCAGCTGGCATCCGGCCGCGACGAAGAGGATCAGCAGCGCGAGGATCCACAAGGTGTCGACCGGATCGCCGCCCTCGTAGGTCGAGACGCTGGTGATGTAGTCGTAGGTCATGTCGGCCGCGATCAGCACCAGCATGCCGACGGCGAAGATGCGCAGGGACGTCACGCTCAGCCGCGGCGTGCCCCGCCACAGCAGCGACAGCACCCCGAACAACAGCAGCAGGTCACCGACCGGATAGGAGTAGGTCACGATGTCGGGCAGGTCGAAATGGTGGACGGACGCGGCGGCCGGCCCAAGCGCCACGTCCCAGATGAGAATTGCTCCGCCGACGAATACGGTTCCCATGTCGAGCATGAGCCGGAATCGTTTCGACCAGGTCAGGCGGTGGGACGGGAAGGTGAGCAGGCCGGCCAGGGCAACGGGGTAAAAGCTGAGGTAGCAGGCGTCGGCCCAGCTCGGATAGGGCCTCTCGTGTAGCACCGACTCGTAGACAAGCTGCAGCATGTCGCCGAGCAGGTAGAGCCACAGCGCGATCGAGAGCAGGCGCCACGCCCGGCGCGCCTGCCGCCCCAGGTCCCTGCGCAGCGACACCTGCCAGGCGCACAGGGCAGCGGCGCCGTTCACCGGAAAGAAGGCCAGGTCGCCGATCAGCGTCTGGTGCTGACGGCCGCCCCAGCGGAAGATCTGCCACTGCCCGTAGACGACGCCCATCGCGACCGCAAGCGCCAGCGTGCGGCCCCCGACCAGGTCCACGGCCCGGTGAGCGGCGTCCACCAGCCCCTGGTAGGCGCGCGTAAGCCGCCTGCTGCGGGCGTCGGCTCCCGTCACCCTGGCCGCCGTGGGCGCGGTCGGCTGCGGGCCGCCTCGCCGCTGTGCGGGCTGCTGGTGCTCGCGCAGCCAGTCCGCGAACACCTCGGGCGGCATGGGCCGCCCGAGGAGGAAGCCCTGGGCGAGGTCACAGCCGAGGGCCTCGAGCTCGGACCTGACGGCCTCGGACTCGACGCCCTCGGCGACCACCTCCACCCCGAGCTGGTGGGCGAGATCGA
>JASHTQ010000160.1 GCA_030040475.1 Streptosporangiaceae bacterium | reverse complement strand
GGCGGGCTCATCGCCGACCCCGACCAGCTGGCCGTGATGCAGAACCAGTTCAGCGGGCCCGGCATGGAGATCAGCTGGGAGTTCCCGCTCGACGTCAGCGGGGTGAACGCCGACCAGGCGCAGGGGCTCTACAACGACCTCAACCACGCGGTCGGGGCGTCCCCCGCGCTGACCGGGCGGCTGACGGACAGCGCGAGCACGCTGACCGTCGCCTCGCCGCTGATCTCGGACCTGTCGGTGTTCCTCGCCACCCAGACCGCCATCCAGACCGTGCTGCTGCTGTTGTTCGTGAGCCTGATCGTGGTCGGCGCGGCGGTGATCGTGCTCGCCACGCGGATGATAGTGCTGCGCCGGCACGGCGAGCTTGCCATGCTGCGCGCGCGGGGCGGGTCGCTGCGCCAGGTCGCCGCGGTCATGCTGCGCGCCGCCCTGATCACCGCCGCGCCCGCCGCGGCGATCGGCGTGGCGCTGGCGATCGCCGTCGTGCCCGGCGGCTCGGTCTCCTCGCCCGCGGGCTGGTGGCTGGTCGGCATCACGGTCGCGGCCGCGCTGGCCGCCCCGCCGCTGATCGCGGCCTGGCAGCACCGCAGGCCGTCCCCGGCGAGCAACCCGGCACGGATCACCACGGCCGAGACCGGGCGCCCGCGGGTCGCCTGGCGCCGCCCGGTGGCCGAGGTGACGGCGATCGCCGCGTGCATCGCCGGCCTGGTCGTGCTGCACGACCAGGGCCTGCCGGCCGGCGGCGGGGTTGACCTGTACCTGACCGTCGCGCCGGTGCTCGTGGCCGTCCCGGTCGTCCTCGTCATGCTCCGGCTGTACCCGCTGGCCGTCAGGGGCGTGCTCAGGCTGACCAGGCGGGGCAGCGGCGCGACCGGCTTCGTGGCGCTGTCGCGGGCGGCGCGGTCCTCGCTGACCGGGGTGCTGCCCGCGTTCGCGCTGGTGCTCGCGCTCAGCCTGGCCACCTTCGCGGGGATGATCAGCAGGGGCGTCGCCCGCGGCGAGGCCGCGGCGGCCTGGCAGGCCACCGGGGCGGACGTGCAGATCGACACCGGCCCGCAGTCGGGCCCGGTCACCACGGCCGCGGTGCGGGCTCTGGCGTCCGTCCGCGGGGTGAGCCACACCACCGCGGTCTGGAACACGGACTGGATCACCGGCGGCGGCCAGCCGATGAGCGTGGTCGCGGTCGATCCGTCCAGCTACGCGGCGGTGACCGCGGACACACCGTTCCCCGCCTTCCCGACGGGGAAGGTCGGCGCGGCCAGCGGCGGGGTGCCGGGCGGGCTGTCCGGCGGGGCGATTGCCCCCACCGTTCCCGTGCTCGCCTCCCCCGCCGCGGCCGCGATCCTCGGCAGCGCGCCGGCCGAACTCTTCTCGCTGTATCCGATCGGACCGTTCAAGGTCCGCGTCGTGGGCTCCCTGGCCAGCACGCCCGCGCTGCCCGGCGGCGGCGCGTTCGTGGTCATGGCGCTGCAGACGCTGCCCGGCCTGTACGGCCAGCCGCAGCCGAACCGGGTCCTGGTCACCGGGTCAGGCATCGACGACGCCCAGCTGACCACGGTGGCTAACAAGGTGATCCCCGGCAACATCACCACCTTCCGCACCACCGTCCTCGCCGGGCTCAACAACTCGCCGCTGCAGCACGGCGCCGCGGTCATCATCGCGGCGACGATCGCCGCCACCGCGGCGTTCGGCCTGTTCATCGTCGTCCTCGGGCTGGCCCTCGGGTCCTACGAGCGGGAGCTGACCCTGGCCAGGCTCACCGTCATGGGACACGAACGCGCCACCCGGCTTGTCATGGCCGAGGCACTGCCCGCCGTCCTTGCCGCCATCGTCGCCGGCGCGGCCTGCGCGCTCGTGCTGCCCGGGCTGATCGGCTCGTCGATCGACCTGTCCGCGTTCACGGGCACCGGCGCCCCGGTGCAGTTCCAGCCGGACGTGGCCTCGTTCGTGCTGCCCGCCGCCGCCATCGTGGTGCTCGCCGTCGCCGCGCTGACCGCGGAGAGCCGGTCGCTGCGCCGCCACGGCGTCACCGACATGCTCCGGGCACAATAGAGGAGTTAGGAGACTGCCATGGCCACCAGCATCGCGGACCTGGGCGCCGAATCCGCCCGGCAGCACCGTGACTTCGGCGCTGGATCGCTGATCGTCTGCGACCGGCTGGTGCGCATCTACGTGGCGGCGGGCATCGAGGTGCAGGCGCTGCAGGGGCTTGACCTGCTGGTGAACGAGGGCGAGATCGTCGCCATGGTCGGCGCGTCGGGCAGCGGCAAGTCCACCCTGGTGAACATCCTGGCCGGCCTTGACTCGCCGACCGCGGGTTCGGTGCGGGTGGCCGGCTACGACCTCGCCGCGATGAGCGCCAGGCAGCGGCTGGCCTACCGGCGGCGGGTGGTCGGCTTCATCTGGCAGCAGACCTCGCGCAACCTGCTGCCCTATCTGACCGCGCAGCAGAACGTGGAGCTGCCGATGCGGCTGGCCGGCGGGGCGGCCCGGGCGCGCCGTGCCCGGGCCACCGAGCTGCTCGAGCTGCTCGGCCTCGGCGACGTCCTGAACCACCGGCCGGACCAGATGTCCGGCGGCGAGCAGCAGCGGGCCGCGATCGCGGTGGCGCTGGTCAACGAGCCCAAGGTGCTGCTTGCCGACGAGCCGACCGGCGAGCTGGACACGGCGACGGCGGCCGAGGTGTTCGGCGCGCTGCAGAAGGCGAACACCGAGCTCGGCGTGACCGTGCTGATCGTCACGCACGACCCCGCGGTCTCCTCGGTGGTGCGCCGGACGGTCGCGATCAGGGACGGCCGGACCAGCACCGAGACGCACCGGGACACGACCACAGGCGACGACGGCGAGGTCGCCCACCACGCGGTCGAGTACGCCGTGCTCGACCGGGCCGGGCGGCTGCAGCTGCCCAGGGAGATGACCGAACCGCTCGGCATGAAGGACCTGGTCCGATTGGAGGCCGAGCCGGATCACATCGGCGTCTGGCCGGATCGCCGCGGTGCCGCGGGTACGGATTCGGAGGGGTCGTCGTGAGCGCGCCGGAGCCTAGCGCGGTCATCACCCGCGAGATGGTGGCGGTCGAGGGCGTCAGGCGGACCTACGGCCGCGGCCGCACCGCCGCCCAGGCGCTGCGCGGGGTGTCCTTCACCGTCCGGCCGGGCCAGCTGGTCGCGCTGCGCGGCAGGTCCGGGTCGGGGAAGACCACGCTGCTCAACATCGTCGGCGGCCTGGACCGCCCGGACGAGGGCCGGGTGGAGGTCGCCGGCCGCGACGTGACGGCCATGTCCGAACACGAGCGGATGGCGCTGCGGCGCACGTCGGTGGCGTTCATCTTCCAGTCGTTCGGCCTGATCCCGATCCTGTCGGCGGCGGAGAACGTCGGCGTCCCGCTGCGGATCGCGGGCACGCCGCCCAAGCAGCGGGAGGAACGCGTCAGCCTGATGCTGGAGATCGTCGGCCTGCGCGAGCACGCCAGGCAGCGCCCCGGCGAGCTGTCCGGCGGCCAGCAGCAGCGGGTCGCGATCGCCCGGGCGCTGGCCGGCAGCCCCCAGCTGCTGCTCGCCGACGAGCCCACCGGCCAGCTCGACTCCGAGACCTCCAAGCAGATCATGCGCCTGCTCCGCGCCGTCGTGCAGTCCGAGGGCGTCACCGCCCTCGTCGCCACCCACGACCCCAACCTCATCGACATCGCCGATTCCGTCCTGGTCCTAGAGGACGGCCAAATTCAAGACCATTTATCCAGAACGGGCCGTGGTGCGTGCGCTCCCCCGCTGCGTGCCACGAGCTTGGTTCCCGCCGGCCAGCGGCGCCCGCCCGCCGGCTGGCTGGCCGGTCCGTCGGCTGGCTGGCTGGTCCGTCGGCTGGTCCGTCGGTCGGCTGGTCCGTCGGTCGGCTGGTCCGTCGGCTGGCTGGCTTGCCGTGGTTCCGGCGTGGTTGCCGTACCAGGCGTACCACAGCTACCCACAGGCACGCGGGCCACAGCTCCCCCACGGCCGCTCTTCGCCGCTCTTCGCCGCCAGGTAGTCGGTGTGGCACCGCATACCGAAAGCGGTAGTGAGTGTGGCACCGCATACCTTGCCCACGGCCGGTGATGAGTGGGCTCTCGGCGCACCGGTCAGCTGTGTCCCACCAGTCACATGGCAGGGGCCATGGTGGCCTCGATGAGGTGGGGGCCGGGCTCGGCGTAGGCACGGCAGAGCGCGACGGTCAGGTCCTCGGCGGTGGCGACGCGGGTCGCGGGGACGCCCAGGCCGGAGCTGATCTGGGTGAAGTCAGGGGTGGGGCGGGACAGGTCGAGCATCCGCGCGGCGCGCGGACCGGCCTTGCCGGCGTTGGTTCGGGCCAGCTCCAGGTTGAGGATCGCATAGGCGGCGTTGTTGATCAGCACGGTGGTGACGTCAAGCTGCTCGCGGGCCTGGGTCCACAGCGCCTGGATGGTGTACAGCGCGCTGCCGTCCGCTTCGAGCGACAGCACCGGCCGGTCCGGCGCGGCGATCGCCGCGCCGGTCGCGGCCGGCATGCCGTACCCGATCGCGCCGCCGGTGAGGGTCAGCACGCTGTGCCTCGGCGCGGTGGCCAGGGTTCTTGGCAGCAGGTAACCGGACGTGTTCGCCTCGTCGACCACGATGGCATGCGCGGGCAGCGACGCGGCCACCGCGGCGGCCAGGCTGGCGGCAGTCAGCGGCCCGGCGGGGACGCCGGGCGGCGCGGCCTGCGCCAGGACCGGCTCGGACCGCGGCGCGACCCGGCCGGCCAGTTCCTCGAGCGCGCCCTCGACGTCCTGGGCGGCGTCGGCGAGCACGCTGACCTCGCATCCCTCCGGCACCAGATCGCCTCGCCGGCCCGGGTAGGCGAAGAACGCGACCGGCGCCCGTGCCCCGGCAAGGATGAGGTGCTCGGTCCCCGCGAGCTGGGTGTCGGCGAGATCGACCAGGTAGGCGAGCCCGGTGACGGCCGGGATCCCGGCGCCGCGCTCCATCCGCGCCGGGAACGTCTCGTGGAGCAGCCGTGCCCCGGTCGCTGCCGCGATCCGGCTGGCGGCGCGCAGCCCCCGCTCGGTAAGCGCCCGTCCGCCAAGCAGCAGCATGACCGGCGAGCCGGCCGAGGAGGCGGCGGCACCGGCCGAGAACCCAGCGGCGCCGACCGACGACCCGGCGGCATTGGCCGAGAGGGCGGGGGCACTGGCCGAGGAATCGGGGGCACTGGCCGACGATCCGGCGGCGGTCAGCATCCTGGCCGCCGTCGCGATCTGGGCTTCGTCAACGGGCTCGGGCCGGGCCGCGGGCCGGGGCGGCGCCAGCGCACCGCCGTCGCTCCACGACACGTCGGCGGGCAGCACCAGCGTCGCGATCTGGCCGCGGGCTGCCGCGGCCACGGCTCGCATCGCGTCCCTGGCGAGGTCGCGGGTATCGCCGCAGATGTGCACCCAGCCGGACACGGTGCGGGCGAGGGCCTCAATGTCGGACTGCAGCGGCGCGTCGTGCCTGACGTGGCCCGTGGCGTGGCCGCCGACGATGGCCAGCACCGGGCTGCCCGCCCGGCGAGCGTTGTGCAGGTTGGCGAGCCCGTTGGCCAGGCCGGGACCCAGGTGCAGCAGCACGGCGGCGGGCCGGCCCGTCATCCGCGCGTAGCCGTCGGCCGCCCCGGTCGCGACCCCCTCGAACAGGGCCAGCACCCCGCGCATCTCCGGCACGGAATCCAGGGCGCTGACGAAGTGCATCTCCGACGTGCCCGGGTTCATGAAGCAGACGTCGACCCCGGCCCCCACCAGGCTGGCGACCAGCGCCTGGGCCCCGATCACCGGTACCCGCCAGGCCCGGCCTTCTCCAGCACGCTCACCGGCACGATGCTAGGCCCCATCGGATCGCTGCCACCGACAAGGGCTCCGATGGCCCGAAACAGGAGTTAGCTCCGGTGTCCCCCGATGATCTCTGTGACCACCGAGACCGGCCAGGACCGTAAGCATTCGGCGTGGATGTGGCTGCCACGTAGCTGTATGTATATCGCTGCGACATCCACATCGAATGTCTCGATACCCTGGGGCCTGGTGAGGCTTTAGGGACTTTTGATACTCGGCTCACGCTGGACCGCGGGTGCCAGGGGTCCGGGGTGCCGGTGGGTTCGGGGGTGTCAGGGGTCCGAGGGTTCGGGCTGCCGGGGGTTCGCGGTTCGCGGGTCCGGGGTCCGCGGTTCGCGCGTCCGGGGTCCGCGGTTCGAGGGTCCGGGACCGGGGTCCGCGGTTCGAGGGTCCGGGACCGGGCGTAGCGGTGGGTTCCGGGGATGCCGGTGGGTGCCGGGGGTTCGGGATGCCGGGGTTCCGGAGTGCCGGTGGATTCCGGGGTGCCGGTGGGTGCCGGGGTGCCGGTGGATTCCGGGGTGCCGGGGTGCCGGGGTGCCGGAGCCTGGGTGAGGCGGTTCTTGGTGGATTTGTGATCGTCGGGGATCTAGCGCTAACGATGTATCGTTGGCGATGTGAATGCGCTCGACCTGATCATGCTGGGGCGGCAGCTGGCGCGGATCGGGGAGGAGACGATGCGCGGCTCGCAGGCGCCCGGCATGCCGGCCGGGCCCGGCCTGGTGCTGCGAGACGTGTTCGCCCATCCGGATAGCTCCATCTCCGACGTCACCGCCCGCACCGGCCTGCCGCAGAGCTACGTGTCCGAGTCGGTGGCCAAGCTGCGGGACCGGGGCATCGTGGAAACGTCGGCCGATCCGGCTGACGGCCGACGCACGCTGGTCCGGGTCTCCCCCGGCCATCCCGGCACGGTCGCGGCCAAGGGGTCGGTCTCGGTCGACACCGCGCTGGCCGAGGCGCTCGGCGAGGCGGCCGGCGGAGCCGCCGCCACCCGGATCATCGGCATGCTGGACGACGTCGCCGCCCGGCTGAGGCCCGCCGATCCGGGTCCGATCCGACGGCAGCTGGACCAGGCAAGAAAGCAGACCTGATGCACGCCGGCGCGGTGATGGCACTTCGGCAGTTCCTCGGGCAATACCTGATCACCGCCAAGCCCTGGCAGCGGGTGCTGATCGCGGCCGGCGTTGTCTGCGGCGCGCTGCTCATGATCGCGATGGGGGTGGCGTTCGGCCACTTCATGCTGGCCGCATCCGGAGCCCTGCTGCTCCTGGTCACGGCCAACATCTGGGTGGCGATCCGGCGCGCTCGGCGGGCCAGCGAGCGCGATGCCGAGACGGCCGGCTTATACCCCTCGGGGTATAAGCTGACTCGGGTGAACGTGGACAGCGAGGAGCTCGCCGACGTCATCAAGCGGCTGCGGCGTGCGCAGGGGCAGATCGGCGGCGTGATCAAGATGATCGAGGACGGCCGGGACTGCTCGGAGGTGGTGACACAGCTGGCGGCGGCGGCCCGGGCGCTGGACAGGGCCGGCTTCAGGATCATCGCAAGCGGGCTCTGCCGGTGCCTGCTGGACGAGCGGGAGGGCCGCGGGTCGGCGGCCGAGGAACGCGCGGCGCTGGAAAGACTCTTCCTCTCGCTGGCGTGACGCTATGGGCAGCCGGACGCCGGCGGAGCGGGCCAGCTAGCCAGCGGCACCGAGTTCGGGCGGCGGCTGTCAGTTGGGTGGCGGCAGCGAGTTCGGGTGGTGGCTATTAGCCAGCCTGGCCGCGGCAGCGTGCGCTTGACGTGCACCACGGCCCGTTCTGGATAAAAAAGGGTGTGACGGGAATGCGTGCGGCCTTGCGATTGTCGATACCCCTACGGGTATCTAACGGTAGGAGGCGTGTGATGGCGACGGTCGAGCTTACGGCCGAGAACTTCTCGTCGACGGTGAGCGGCGGCGGGCTGGTCCTGGTCGACTTCTGGGCAAATTGGTGCCCGCCGTGCCGGATGTTTGGGCCGGTGTTCGAGAAGGCGTCCGAGCTGCACGCCGACGCGGTGTTCGGCAAGGTCGACACCGAGGCGCAGCAGGAGCTCGCGGCCACCTTCCGCATCTCCTCGATCCCGACGCTGATGATCATCCGCGACGGCGTCGTGCTGTACGCGCAGCCGGGCGCGCTGCCCGAGGCGGCGCTCGAGGAGCTCATCACGAAGGCGCAGGACCTCGACATGGACGAGGTCCGGGCAAGCATCGCCGCCGCGGAGTCGCAGCCGGCCGGCCAGTCCAGCTAGGACAGCACGCGGCGGCGGAAGTTGCGCAGGCCAATGGCGAGGAACGTGGCGCCGAACGCGGCGATCACCGGGTAGATGACGTACAGGTGCAGGTGCGGCGCGGTGGTGAACGCCGAGCGCATCCCCTCGTTCACGTAGATCAGCGGGTTGATCAGCACGATCGTCTGCAGCCAGTGCCAGCCGCCCACGGTGACCGGCGCGAGCTTGGTCCACGGGTAGTAGGTGCCGCCGAGGAACGTGATCGGCAGGATGATGAAGCCGAACATCAGGCCGATGTTCCGCGGCTCGAAGCTGGTGCCGAGCACCAGGCCCAGGCCGGCCATGGCCAGGCAGGCCAGCGGTACCAAGGTGACGATCAGCCACCAGTGCAGCGTCAGGTGGGCCCGTACCCCGGGGGCGTG
>JASHTQ010000159.1 GCA_030040475.1 Streptosporangiaceae bacterium | reverse complement strand
CGGCAACGGCCTCGGCCTGTCCATCGTCAAGGCGATCGCTGACACGCACGACGCAACCATCACCGCGGCCCCCCAGCCGCACGGCGGACTGAGCATACAGGTGAGCTTCCCCCCGACGGCCAGCACAACGACACCGACAGCGTCGACGGCCAGGCAATCAGCCACTCAGACCCCAGCACCCAGGCGCCCGAGAGCGGAAACCCCGGTCAGCCCATGAGCCAACCACCGGGCTCGTGAACCTCCTTCGCCCAGCCGGCGGAACCTGTGTCGCACGCTGAGCGCTACCTGGCGCCAGATCCGCATCCAGTCCCGCCGTTCTAGTTCGCACCGCGCCGCGGGCACCGAGGCGTGCGCGGCGGTTGCCATCGCGTGCGCCGGGTATCCGTACGGGAGTACGGATACCACGGTTCGTTCTGATAAAAATGTCTTTTGATTTTTGTTCGAGGTCAGCGGGGCGGCAGCGACATTTCCTCGGATGACACGCCGTGGGGAGGAGATCCGGGATGCCTGGACAACTCCCGGCTCGACCAGGTCCAGGCCGCGCGGGTCGTCGGCGTCGGCGAAGAAGTGCAGGATGCCGAACAGCGAGACGGCGGTCGGCCGGGAGAAGTCCAGGGTCGCGGCCGCCACCTCATGCACGCTGTCCTGCGCGGGGATGCCGGTGCCGATCTCGAGGAATTGGGTGATGCCGGCCTCGCGCACGAGGTAACGGACCACCCCGGCCTTGCGCCGCCCGGTGCTGGCGCACGTCGGCGCGCACGGCGTCGATTCCGCCGGGCCAGGCTGCGTAGGCGCGTTCGGCTGCCTGCCGGTCGACCTCGAAGTTGGCGTGGCCGCCGAGCAGGTAGTTGTAGACGCGCGCGCCGTGGGCCTTGGTCGTGTCGATGCCGACCGACTCCGTGCTCCCGAAGGGGGATTCGTTGCTCGTCACGGCGTCTTCCTCCTGACACCCGTCACGCCTCGGACAGGGACCAGAGCAACAACCGGCCCCATTCTCCTGCCGGTCGCGGCGGCCTGGCAACCGGGCCGCGTCGCTAGGATCTCGGTGTGATCGTGCGGCAGGCGCAGGCGCAGGACGAGGCGGGTCTTGCCGCGCTTGCCGCGGCCAGCCCCGACGGCGGGGCGGTCGCGTTCACGCCCGAGCGGCACGTCCCTGTCCTCCAGATCGCCGGGGAACACGAGATCTCCGAGTGCTTCGTCGCCGACGCCGACGGGGTGATCGCCGGGTCGGGCCAGCTGGACGTCGGCACCTGCCGGTTCGAGGGCGACGACGTCCGGTACGCGCTGCTGAGCACGCTGCGGGTGCGCCCGGACTACCGCAGGCGCGGGATCGCCGCCGAGCTGACGGAACGGCGGCTGCGGCGGGCCGCCGAGCTGGCCGGCCAGGACGTGGTCGCCGTCGCCTACATCCAGGCGGGAAACGCGGCCTCGCTGGGCAATGCGCGCCGGTGGGCCACGCAGGTCGGCGGCAGGCTCGTCGTCACCCCAGTGCCGATGCGCCGCCGCCCGCCACGGCCGCGCCCCGGCCTGACGGTCAGGCCGGCCGACGGCGGCGAACTTGCGGAGGTCGCGGCGGCGATCGACGCGTCCTACGCGGGCCATGACTTCGCGCGGCGATGGGACGAGGAGCGGCTGGCCGGCTGGCTGGCGGCCAGCCCCCTCCCCGAGCCGGTGAACCACTGCCTCGTGGTGGCCGACCAATCCGGGCGGCTGCTGGCCGGTCTCGGGCTGCACGAGCAGGGCCGGCTCTTCTCGCTGGTGATCGGGCACCTGCCGGCCCACCTCAGGGCCGCGAACGCGGTGCTGCACGTCGTCCCTGGCGATGGCCGGATGCGCAATCTCATCGCGGACAAGGCCTGGTTCGCGCCCGGCCGGCTCGACGCGGCACGCTACCTGTGGGAGGTGACGCGCTGGGAATGGCGTGACGCGGGCACGAGCCTGCTGCTGACCCACGACCCGCGCAGCCCCGTCCACGACATGGTCGCCGCCCGGCCCTGGCTGCCGACGACCAGCGCGACGGTCGCCGTGCGCTCACGCAGCCCGATGCGCCCGCAGACGATCGTCGAGCAGCTCTAGGGCGCGGTGCGCCCTGGGCAAGCTGGCCGCCTGTCAGCCCTCCCCCGCCGGCCATACCCGGACACTGCGCTGGGCGGCGTCAAGGATCAGCTGCGCGCCGATACCGAGTCGGCTTTCCGCGGTCCCGAGCTGGCAGATGAACTCCAGCGGCCCGGCTGGCGGCAACGGCCAGGCCCACCATTGCATGAGCCGGTAGTGCGAGGTACCACCGCCACCGCGCCGTTGCAGGATCGGCTCGGTCGCCTCGGCGTCGCCAGGCGGTCTCCCGGTGGCGACAGTGCGGCCGTCGGACAGCCGCAAGCTGAGCTCGAAGAACAGCGGCTCCGCTATCACACCTGGGTCCGGGTCAAAGCCCGGGTGGTCCCGCCGGACGAGCTGGGTCATGAAGATCTCGAATCCGCTGCTGAAGGCGGAGATGCCCGTGATCGCGATCGCGGTATATCCGGGAAGGTCGAAGTGCAGGGTGCCGATCGGCACGCTGGCCGGAAGCTCCGTCTGCGGCAGATGCCACGCCCGGGGCACCCAGCGTTGCAGGGCCGGCCGCCGGGGACGGCCCTCCCCTGTGCTTGGCACCCCGGCGCGTGCCGCTTCCAGCACGTGCCGCATTGCCTGCGTGTAGGACTCGCCGGTGATCTCCATGCGCTTGCGCACGAGATCCTTGAATTCGCCGTCCCTGGTCATGGCTTCGTCTCTTTCCGCCGGCGATGCTGACCCGCGTCTTGATCACCGTGTACTCGCAGACGATGAATTCTCCTGTCCAGCGCGAACGTGTCGTCCTTGTCCTCTGGCACCGGTGCGGACGCGGGCCGTAACCGGCTTGGAGAGCGGCAGGCGCTTACTGCCTGCGCTAAGGATACCGCCAGATCGCCTGTCAGGCGCGGGGCAGGCCCTGGAGGCCGTCGGCCATCGAGCGGAACAGCGGGTCGGTGGCGGTGGTCAGGCCCGCGTACACCTTGTTGATCTGGTGGTAGGCGCGGGCGGCCCGCGGGTCCGGGGTGAACTCGTCGGCGGCGCTGACCATCGCCGCCGTGGCCCGGTCCCAGTCCGGGTAGATGCCATGGCCGACGGCGGCGCAGATCGCGGCGCCGAGGCCGGCCGCGTCGCTGACCGCGCTGCGGCGGGCGGGGCGGTCGAAGACGTCGGCGACGATGTGCATCATCAGGTCCGAGCGGGAGCCGCCGCCTGACACCAGGACCGGCGCGAGCCGGCGGCCCAGCGCCTGTTCCATCGCCGCGGTGTGATTGGCCATCGTCAGGGCGATGCCCTCGAGGATGGAGCGGTAGATGTGGGCGCGGCCCTGGCTGCCGTCGAAGCCAAGCAGCGCACCGCGGCGCCAGGTCGCGTCGCCGGGCGCGAGCCAGTCCGGCAGCGTCAGCAGCCCGTTGCTGCCCGGCGCCAGCTCGCTGGCTTCGGCGTTGAGGGCGTCCTGGAGGCGCGCCGGGCCGTGCTGGCCTTCCAGCAGGGTGCGGCCTTCCAGCAGGGTCCGGCCTTCCAGCAGGGTGCGGTACCAGCTGACCAGCCACATGCCGCGGCGGATCCCGGTGCTCTCGTACAGGTACTTCCCCGGCCGTGCCGCGAAGTTGGCCCAGTAGCTGCCGTCCGCGCTCGTCGATTCCGAGCCGGTGGTCATCGCCGCGATGTAGGTGCCCAGCGACAGCAGCACGGTGCCGTCGTCCGTCAGGCCGCTGCCCAGGGCCTCGACGGCCTTGTCGTTGGCGGTGGCATACACCGGCAGGCCGACCGGGATGCCGGTGGCCTCGGCCGCGGTCTCGGTCACCTGGCCGAGGCGGCCGCCCGGGGGGACGAGGTCGAAGAGCATGTCGCGCGGCATGCCGGTGGCGGCGTAGCGGGCGGGTTCGGCCGACCAGCTCGCGGTGTCGTGGTCGATGGGCCAGACACCCTCGTAGTTGGCCGAGGTGTCGACGAACTGGCCGGTCAGGCGGTGGGTGACGTAACCGGAGGAGGTGGTGACGTAGTGGGTCAGCGGGTTGGTCGGCTGGTAGGGGCGGGCAACCCGCTCGTCCATCCAGCTGAGCACCGGCTCGGCCAGGCTGCCGTTCGCTTTCAGCAGAGCCCGGCAGAAGCGGATCGTGCACAGGCCGACGGCGGCGATGTCCGCGGGGTCTGCCCGGAATCGGGCCATGGCGTCACGGCAGGCGTCCTTGACGGAGTCCCAGATGTCGTCGCCGGGATGGACGGCGTGGCCAGGCACCGAGATGTCGTACGGCTTGAGGGGCCTGCTGGCGCAGGCCTGGGCGCGACCGCGGGAGTCGAAGATCGTGACCTTGGTGCTCTGCGAGCCGTTGTCGATGGCCAGCAGGCAGGGCGTCATGGCTTGTGCTCGCGATGGCCGACGCCGGCGTCCTGCGCCAGCGGGAAGATCGTGCCCGCGTTCATCACGTTCTCGGGGTCGAATGCCTGCTTGAGGGTCGACAGCAGGTAGTAGGCGCTGCCGTGTTCCTGTTTCGTCCAGGGCGTCCGGTATTTGCCGATGCCGTGGTGGTGCACCATCGACCCGCCGAAGCGCAGTGCCTCCTCGACGATGATCGCGTTCAGCGGCTTGTGGTAGACCTCGATCTCCTCGCGCGGGGCGCAGTCGATCGTGTAGTCGTAGACGAAGTACAGGTTGGTTCCGGTCTGGTAGCTGTGCGAGGAGTGGGCGCCGAGCATGGTCACGTCGGCGATCCGCGGGAACTCGCTCCGGATCCTTGCCATGACGGCTTCGAACAGGGCGCTGACCCGTGACCAGCCGACCGAGACCTCGGTGGTGTATCCCAGCCGGGAGTTCTCGAGCATGTCGGCCTTCTCGGCGTCGATCTTGTCCTGGCCCCAGTTGAGGTTCTCGAACCAGTCCTGGATCCGTTCCGGGCTGACCCGCTCGTGCGGACGGTCTTTGAAGAGCTCCTCGATTGCCTCGGCCGTCGCGTCGGCGAGGCGCCGCGGGCCCTCGGCGACGAGCACGACGACGTTCTTGCCCTGGTAGAAGTCGGCGAAGTGCTGCCTGGCGTCTTCGGGTGAGTAGACACGGCACACCGAGGGCCGGTACCCCGCGGTGATCAGCTCGCGGAGAGCGTCGATGCCGTCGGCGAAGTCGTCCACCAGGAAGCCGAAGTACCTGTTGTTTTCCGGCTGGTAGCGGAAGAGCCTGAGGGTCACCTCGGTGACGAAGCAGAGCGCGCCCTCGCTGCCGATGACGACGTGGCGGATGTCCGGGCCCGCGGCGCGGCGGGGCACGTTCTTGATGCGGGTGACCGTGCCGTCGGGGAAGACGGCCTCAAGGCCGACGACCATGTCCTCGATGCCGCCGTACAGCGTGGAGAACTGGCCGATGGACCTCGTCGCCACCAGGCCGCCCAGCTGGGCGAGCGGCTTGGACTGAGGCGAGTGCCCGGCGGTCAGGCCGTGGGCCCGGACGGTATCCTCCAGGTCCTGGAGGCGGACGCCGCACTGCGCGGTGACCATCATGTTGACCGGGTCGACGGTCAGGATCGCGTTCATCCGCGAGCCGTCGACAACGAGGCTGTCGTCGACCACGGTCTCCAGGCCGCCCTCGGTGGCGGTGCGCCCGGTGCGGGGAACGACGTTGACCAGGTTCTCCTGCGCCCATCGGAGCACGGCGGCCACGTCCGCGGTGCAGGAGGGGTAGACGATCGCGGCGGGGATCGGGCCGTCGTAGATGCCGTGCACGGCGGTGTACTTCTTGAAGCGGTCGACGCTCGCCTGCTTGAGCTGTTCGTCGTCGGTCTCCACGGCGCTGCGCCCGAGGAGTTCGGTCATCGCCGTGACGATCGACTGGCGGTCCAGCGGGGATCGGGACGGGGGCATGGTGTGTTTGGGCGCCTTCTTGTTGGCTGGGTCTTCTTGCTTCCGGGTCTAGCGGACCAGGTAGCCGCCGTCTACGACCAGGACATGGCCGTTAACGTAATCGCTGGCCCGGCTTGCCAGGAAGACGGTGGCGCCCATCAGGTCGGCGGTCTCACCCCAGCGTTCGGCGGGGATGTGCTCGACGATGCGCCTGCTTGCGTCGGGATCGGAGCGGGTCGCCTCGGTGATCGCGGTCTTGAAGTATCCCGGCGCGATCGCGTTGACCTGGATGTTGTGGGCCGCAAGTTCGTCGCAGTAGGCCTTGGTGAAGCCCACGATCCCTGCCTTGGTCGCGGCGTAGGCGGGCGAACGCCGCCCGCCCAGGAAGGAGAACAGCGAGGCGATGTTGATGATCTTGCCGGATCGCTGTTCGATCATGAACTTGCTGGCCTCGTGGGCAAGCTCGAAGGCGGCGGTGAGGTTGACCGACACCATCGGGTCCCACAGGTCGCGGCCGAAGTTCTCGACGTCGGCCAGCAGGGCGATGCCGGCCGAGTTGACCAGGATGTCGAGCGAGCCGAGTGCCTCGACGCAGCCGCGTGCGACGGCGGCGGGGACGCCGGGCTGGGTGAGGTCGGCGGCGACGAACTCCAGCCGGCGGCCGACCTGCTCGATCAGCCTCCGCGTCGTTCCGTCGTCTTCGGCCAGGCCGACGGCGAAGACGTCGGCGCCCGCCTTGGCAAGGGCGAGGGAGAACGCCCGGCCCAGGCCGGTGTTGCCCCCGGTGACGAGGGCGTTCCGCCCGGCCAGGGAGAACAGGTCGAGGCTGAAGTCGGTGATGTCCATAGGTCGGTGTTAAAGGTTACGCGTGGTGCGCGGCGAACCTTACGGCGGCATCACCAGGGCGGGCTGCCAGGGACGGGCCGGCACGATGGCCCGCCGGGCCGACGATAGCCGGATTCGATGGTCCATCGTGCCGGCCGGGACAGGTCGGCTGACGCCGGCTGCCGCTCTACACGCCGGCAGCCGGGTTCGGTCAGGTGAAGCCGACGTTCAGGACGAAGTGCCCCAGCTTGACGTTGAGGTCTCCGCCGCCGGCCCAGTGAACGATGAACGCCAGCAGGATGATCACCAGGATTACGACGACCACCCAGAAGAAGAACACGATGATGCCGGGGATGGCGTACCCGGCTACGGTTCTGGCTCTAGCCACCGCCACCAGCTACCCAGCGCCGCGCGGCTTATTCACGGGCGCCTGCCGGGTGATCGAGGTGATCGAGGCGGCCTTCCCTAACCGCATTGACTCGCTTGACAGGTTATGCTGCTCGGTGCTTGACTACGGTTCTAACCACGTCAATGACTCAATAGAGTTAGACGCCGCCGAACCGGAACGGATCGCCGAAGTGATTTCCATGCGGGCGCTCGAGTGCCTGGTCACGATCGTGGAGCAGGGCTCGCTCACGCGGGCGGCGGCGGTGATGCACCTGTCGCAGCCGGCCTTGTCGCACCAGATCGCCGCGCTGGAGCGGGAGCTTGGGACCCCGGTGATCGAGCGGCTGCCGCGGGGCATCAGGCCGACCGCGGCCGGGCTGGCCGCGGCGCGGGAGGCGCGGGTGGCGCTCGCCGCGGCGGACCGGGCCGTGAAAGCGGGCCGGCGGGTGGCCGCCGGAGCCGACGGCCGGATCCGGATCGCGTGCGCAGAGACGATGACGGCTTGGGTGCTTGTCCCGGTGCTTCGGGCCTGGCGGCGCCGGTTTCCCGGCGTGGAACTGAGCTTGAAGGAATTCACCAGCGCGGATCGGATGCTGGAGGTTCTGCTGGCCGACGGGACGGATCTCACCGTCGGGCCGCGGCCGACCCGGACCGACGAGCACGTCGAGGTGCTCGGCCGGGAGGAGATCGTGGTGGTCGCCTCCCCGGATCACCGGTTCGCGGGCATGGACAGCATTCCGCTCAATGAGGTGGCGGCCGAGCCGTTCGTGCACTACAACCGCGATAACGGGATCGCGGCGTGGGTCGAGGAGTTCGCGGCGCGATCCGGTGTGGTGTTGCCGGAGCCAGTGCTGCGTACCGGAAGCCCGCGCACGGCCGCGCAGCTGGCGGCGGCCGGCATGGGGGTGACGATCGCGCCGTTTTCCGCGCTGACCCCGCTTCCCGATGCGGCGATCAGGTCCCTGGACCC
>JASHTQ010000158.1 GCA_030040475.1 Streptosporangiaceae bacterium | reverse complement strand
GCGCGGCCGGGACGCAGCGGCCGTGGGTGACGCCGCTGGACTGGCCCGGGCTGGGCCGGCCGGCCCCGCAGCGCCCGTCCGCGCGGGCACACGCGGAGGGCGAGATCACCGACCTGACCGTGCTCGTCGAGCAGGTCAAGCGGGCCGCGGCCGGGCAGCGCGTTCCCGCCCAGCACAGCCCGTGGCTGCCGCCGCTGCCGCGGACGCTGCTGCTCCGCGACCTGCCCGCCACGGGGACCAGGCACCAGGGCCGCGCGGAGGCACAACTTCCGTTCGGGATAAATGATTGTCCCGAGCTCCAGCGGCAGCGGCCTGCGGTGCTCAGCCTGAGCGGGTTCGGCCACCTGATGGCGGCCGGCGCGCCGCGGTCGGGCCGGTCCCAGCTGCTGCGCACGGTCGCCGCCTCGATCGCGGTCGGCTGCAGCTGCGCCGACGTGCACCTGTACGGGATCGACTGCGGCAACGGGGCGCTGCTGCCGGTCGCCGACCTGCCGCACTGCGGCGCGGTGGTCAGCCGCGCCCAGGCCGAGCGGGCGACCCGGCTGATCGGCAGGCTGGGAGCGGAGCTTGACCGGCGGCAGGAACTGCTGGCCGAGGCCGGGTTCGCCAGCCTGGTCGAGCAGCGGGCCGCCGCCGCCAGGCAGGACCGGCTGCCGCACATCGTGGTGCTGCTCGACCGGTGGGAGGGGTTCACGAGCACGCTCGGCGAGATGGCGGGCGGCGCGGCGACCGACGTGATCACCCGGATCCTCGGCGAGGGCGCGAGCGCCGGGATGCACCTGGTGATGACCGGGGACCGGTCGCTGCTCGCCGGGCGCATCGCGGCGATGTGCGAGGACAAGCTGGCGTTCCGGCTGGCCGAGCGGGACGACTACGCGCTGATCGGGCTGCGCGCCCGCGACCTGCCCGAGGACATCCCGGCCGGCCGGGCGTACCGGGCGGGGACGGGCACCGAGGTCCAGGTCGCGCTGCTCGCCCCGGACGCGTCCGGGCCGGGCCAGGCCGCGGCGCTGCGGCAGGTCGCGGCGTGGGCGGCCGAGCTCGACGCGGGCGTCTGCCGGGCACGGCGCCCGTTCCGGGTCGACCTGCTGCCCGCCAGGATCGGGTTCGCCGAGGCGTGGGAGCTGCGCCCGGCGGGGACCCCGGCGCTGTGGGGCCTGGTCGGCGTCGGCGGCGACGAGCTTGCCGCCCGCGGGCCCGACCTGTCGCAGGGCGTGCCCGCGTTCGTCGTGGCCGGCCCGGCCCGGTCCGGCAGGTCCGCCGTGCTGGCGTCGATGACCAGGTCGTTCCTGGCCGGCGGCGCCCAGGTGGTGCTGGTCACGCCGCGGGCCTCGCCGTTGCGGTCGCTGGCATCGCAGCCCGGAGTGATCCGGTCGTTCGAGGGGGCGGAACTCGGCGAGGAGGAGCTCGCCGCGGCTCTGGCTGCGGCCGCCGGGCCGTGCGCGGTCGTGGTGGACGACGCGGAACTGCTCACCGGCTGCGAGGCCGCGGGGGAACTCGGCGCGATCGTCGCGCGCGGCGGCGAGCGGTCGCTCGCCCTGGTCTTCGCGGGCGACCCCGACGCGCTGGCCAGCGGGTTCGGCGGCTGGCACGTGGACGCACGGCGGGCCAGGCGCGGCTGCCTGACCGCGCCGCAGACGCTGCCGGAGGGCGAGCTCATCGGCGCCAGGCTCGGCCACGCGCACATCGGCCATCCGGTCAGGCCGGGCAGGGCGCTGCTGCACGCCGGCGACGGCACGCTGATCGTCGTTACCGTTCCAGCAGGCTGAACAGCTGGGCGAGAATCCGGGCGGCTCTCGACGGGACCGGCTCGCGCGGCCAGTAGGAGGCAAGCCAGAGGAAGGCGTACTCGCCGCGGGAGCGCAGCATGGCGTCGTACTTGTCGCGCGGCAGGTGACGGCGCGTCCAGCGCTCGCCGGTGGCCACGGCGAGCGCGACCGTCACCGCGGTCGCGCCGAGCACCGATCCCCAGGCCAGCCAGTAGGTGGCGGTGGCGACCGGCTGGGTGCCGTGCGGGTGCGCGGCGTCGTAGACGACGCCGATGCCCGTCACCATGCTGCCGAGGTCCGTGCTCGCGAGCGCCAGCAGGATGAGCGGGAAGGCCCACCCGCCGGAGCTGCCGAGCACCTTGTAGGCGTAGTAGAACGTGCCGACCGACCCGCCGAGCAGCGCGATGACGGCTCCGAACGGGGCGCCGTAGGGCTGCAGTTCCTTCATCATCAGCAGGCCCACGGACAGGGAAACGAACGGGATCAGCTCGGCGATCAGGTAGCGCGCGAGAGCGGACCGGAACGGCCAGCGGGTCGGCGGCGGCAGCGCGCCGTTCATCGCGGCGCCCCGGCGGGGAAGACGGTGAGGCCGCGGACGAATTCGTCGATGTCGGCGCGGGCGTCCGCCAGCTGGTGCAGGTCGGAGGTGCCGGTGAAGATCTGCAGCTCCGTCTCGAACTCCTCGACCCGGAACGCGTACGCCAGCATGGCCACGAGCCGGTCCTTCCTGGTCCGGTAGCTGACGGCCCGGATCCCGGCGCCGAGGTCCTCGGTGGCGAACTCGGCGGCTTCCGGCGGGCGGGCGCCCGCGGCGTAGTCGGCGCCGCTGAGGGAGCGAAGCCGCGCGGCCCGCTCGCCTTTCATCTTCCAGATGAAGATGTGCACGGGCAGCGGCGTCACCGCGGGGTCCCGCAGGTACACCCAGATCTGCTGGCAGCCGATCCGCGCGTAGCCGTCCCTGGCGCGCTGGATCATCAGCGCCAGAGCCCCGACGGCGGGCGGCTGGTACGGCAGCCCGGTCTGTTCCCACCATGCCTCGGCCAGCATCGTGAACCAGGTCGCGTCGTCGTGTTCGGCCGAGAACGTTTCCGGGCACGGGATCCAGCAACGGGTATCGGCCTGAGCCCGGACCCAGCCCTTCTCGCTGACCTGCTCCTGCGGCGCGCTGCCTTCTGTCATCGGTGCGTTCGCCCCCACCGGAATGTGCTCATCATGGCGTCAAACAGGCTTGTCAGCAGCACGGCGACCTGGTCCTCTGGATCGCCGCCGCCGAGGGTGGAGAACACGATCGCCAGCCAGCGGGCCGGGTCGCCCGGCACCGGCAGCACGTAGTCCACCCGGCGCGAGCCGTGCTCGACGTCCCGGGCTGGCAGCGGGCCCGCCGTTCGCTCCATCCGCAGTCCCCCGGCGCCGTCGACGGTGACCGGATGCGCGACGGCATGCTCGCCGGTCCCCGCGGTCCCTGTCGCGGTCTGCGTTGCGATCTCCGTGGCGGCGAGCAGGGCCATGATGCTGGCCGCCGCCACATCCGTGCCTGCCGACGGCGCGAGGAACAGCTCGGAGACCAGGAACGACGCCGGCAGCGGTGACCCGTAGACGGGGAGCACCGGCAGGCACAGGTCGATGCCGCCCTTGCCCCGCACCTCCCGCACCATGTTCATCAGTCGACGCTCCAGTTCCATCCGGCGCGGGCCGACCCGGTCCGGCGGCGCGTCCCTGGGCAGCACAGAGAACGCCTCCCTGACGGCCGCCCGGACGGCCTTCTCCGCGCCGGAGCGCACCGGAATCCTGCGCCACCCCGGCGGAAGCACGATCGAGTATCCGCGGACGGCGGCCGCGCCGGGTTCGGCCGGCGCGGCGGAGCCGGATCGCGGACCCGCGCCAGGTGCCGGTGCCGGTGCTACGCCCATTGGAAGTCCATGACGTGCCAGACGTCATCGGCGATCTTGTCCAGCGGCACCGGGGCGGTCGTCATCTCCTTGTCCAGCTTGTCCCAGAAACCGACGTCCCAGGGCTGCCAGTGCCAGCCGTCCGGGCCGTAGACGGGGGTGCTCGGCAGCGCGACGCCGTCGGCGAGGTTGACCGCCGCGCCGGAGAAGATGACCGACCGGGCCAGGTTGACCTGCGTGTCGAACGTGCCCGCGAGGCTCGTCACCTCGGGGCTGGCGGCGAAACCCTTGCGGAGGATTGCCATCCGTTTCACGTAGTTCCCGAGGTCCTCGCCGCCCGCCCTGGCGCGCGCCAGCGCCGATTCCTCCTCGACGCCGGCCGTCCTCGCGGACGCCAGCGGGCGCGCGAAATCCTGGTAGTCATCGACGACCTCGGCGCCCTCTTCGAGCAGGTCCGCGCCCTTCTCGGCGATACCGGCCAGCGGGCTCAGCAGCGGCACCCGGGCCAGCCGCCCGGCCATCTCGCCGAGAAACTCCGCGCCCTTCACGCAGCCGCTCATCAGCTTGCCGGCCAGGCTCGCGGCCCGCGCCTCGGTCACGATCCGGTCGCCGACGGCGATCGTGTCGTCCAGGGTTGCCCCGGCGCGGCCGACCAGGCCGCCCGCCCCGGTGATCCCGCCGCCGACGCCGAGGGTGACCAGCGCGATGGCGTCCGCGGCGACCTCGAGCCACGAGCCGTTGCCGGTGGCGGCCAGCGTTATCCGGCCGGCCAGCGCCGCCGCGGTGAGCACGAGGGCGGCGATCAGCCAGCCGGCGCCGGTGAGGAACAGGGCCGCGATCGCGAGCCCCGCCGCCACGACCTCGAGCACCGTGCAGGCGTCCTTGATCAGGCCGGCGTACCGCGTGATCGCGTGGGTGAAGTCGTCCCACCAGCTCTCGTGATCGGTGAGGCCGTCGTCGCTGGCCTGGTTGATCTTGGCTGCGTAGTAGGCGGCCTGCGTGTCGCGCAGCGTGGTGGCGCGGGTGAGCAGGGCCTGGGCGACGTCCAGCTGGTCCTGGGCGCGCCGCATCGAGGCGTGGTAGGCGGCGATGTCCTGCCTCTGCGCGGCGGTCAGGTCGCCGCCGGACGGCAGGGCGACCGCCTGGCGCAGCCTGGCGTACGGGGCCTCGGCCTCGTCAAGCGCCCGGATCGACAGGGCCTGGGCCTGCTCGAGCTCGGGCACCCAGCCGGACAGGGCCGAGGACACCCTGGCGTACCTGGTCGCCACCTTCTGCAGCGAGCCGACCAGGCCGAGCGCGGCGGCACGGATCTTCTCCGCGTGCTGCCCGGTCTCCGCGTTCTCGCTGGCGATCTTGTGCAGCGCCGCGATCTGCCCGGTGACCGTCCTTGCCACCGCCGCCAGGTGCGCGACCTCGGCGCCGATCGCCTGCGGATCTCCCGGCACCGGGTCGGCGTCCAGGCCGAGTGGCTGCCACTGGTAGCCCGCCGGTCGTCCCATCCGGTCTGGCCCCCTCTACTTCCTCGTCAGCTCGCTGGCGAGCTGGCTGTCGGTCCGGTGGAAGCCGGTCGCGGTGCTCGTCACCAGGCGGTCCAGGCCCTGCATGCTGCCGACCAGCTTCTTGCGGTGATCGGACCAGTTGCCGGAAAACGAGCCCATCGCGCCGGCGATGGCGCCGGATCCGTACGCCGAGTCGAGGCCGCTTGCCTGGTCCTCGATGGCCTCGAATTCGGAGATCAGGCCGGTCATGGTGGCGTGAATCGAGGCGAGCAGCTGATAGTCGACCCTGAGATCGGCCATGGGTGTACCGCCTCTCCGTCCGGCGTACGCGGTCACGTGTCCTGGCCCGCATTCAGTCAGCTACCCACTGAACGGGGCGGGCCGCACGCCGGTTCGTCGTCGGGGCGGTCGTTATATTCCGGTAAGCGTTTTGGCCGCGGCCGACCGCGGCCAAAACATATGAGCCCGGCTATTCGGCGGGAGAAGGGGGCAGGGCGGTGGGCGGGCCGCCGGAGCGGAAGATCGTCTCCGATGGCTTGGCTATCACGCCAAGCGGCTTGGCGACGTCCTCCAGCGACTTGCCCTCGGCGTTGACGCCGAAGAAGATCGCCACCACGCCGCCCAGGATCATCGCCCCCGCGCCGACCAGGTAGCCGGCGAACAGCGTGTTCCTGTCCTGGCCGGTGCCGATCAGGTGGCCGTACCAGTGCGAGCCGAGCGTGCCGAACAGCTGGGCGATCGCGAAGAAGACCGCGATGGCCTGCGCCCGCACCTCGAGCGGGAAGACCTCGCTGACGGTCAGGTACCCGGCGCTCGCGCCCGCCGAGGCGAAGAAGAAGATCACCGCCCAGGCGATCGTCTGCGTGGTCGCGCTCAGCACGCCCTGCTTGAACAGCTCGGCCGTGATCGCCAGCATGACGCCGGAGAGGATGTAGGTGCTTGAGATCATTATCTTCCGGCCCACGGTGTCGAAGAGCCGGCCGATCGTCAGCGGGCCCGCGAGGTTGCCGACCGCGAAGGCGAAGAAGTAGTAGCCGGTATCGGTGGCCTTGACGTGGAAGAAGTACTCGAGCACCAGGCCGGAGGTGAAGAAGATCGCGTTGTACAGGAACGACTGGGTGATCATCAGCGCCGCGCCGAGCACCGAACGCCCCGGGTAGTGGGAGAACAGCACGCGCAGCAGCGCCAGGTAGCCGATCTCCCTGGTCGGGACGATCGCTATTTCCTGGCTCGGGTCCACCGGCGGCAGCGTGCCCTTGGTCTTGGCGACGTCCGCCTCGATCTCCTCGATCGACGCCTCGGCTTCCTTCTGGCGGCCGTGCATGATCTGCCAGCGCGGGCTTTCCGGCAGGTTGCGGCGGACGAAGATGATGACGAGCGCAAGCACGGGACCGACCAGGTAGGCGATCCGCCAGCCCCAGTCGGGCGCCACGTGGTTCAGCACCCAGAGGGTGACCACGGTGCCGACGATCGCGCCGGCCCAGTAGGTGCCGTTCACCGCCAGGTCGATCCGGCCCCGGTATCTCGCCGGGATCATCTCGTCGATCGCGGAGTTGATCGCGGCGTACTCACCCCCGATGCCCGATCCGGCGATGATCCTGGTGAGGTAGAGGAAGATGAACCACTTCCCGCCCGCGGGCGTGGCCGCGGTCAGGCCGCTGCCGATCAGGTAGACGCCGAGCGTGATCACGAAGAGGTTCCGCCGCCCGAGCTTGTCCGACAGCCGGCCGAAGAACAGCGCGCCGATGATCTCGCCGATCAGGTACCAGGTGGCGATGTCGGCGACGCCGCCTGCGGACATGTTCAGCGTGTTCTTCAGGGTCAGGTCGGGGCCGACGTTCGCGGCGATCGTGATCTCGAGCCCGTCCAAGATCCACGCCACCCCTAGCGCCATCACCAGCTTGGTGTGGAATCGGGACCATGGGAGCCGGTCTATTCGCGCGGGAATCAGGCTGCGGATAGCCGGGGTGTTCTGGCTGCTCGCCGTCTCGGAGGCTGCGGACATGGCCCCTCCTTCTTACCCTGATATATGCTGCTATGCCCGTGACTACCCGCTTACCCGGCGCGGACGCGAATATGCGGGGCCAGTCGCAGCAAAGCCGCATATAATTAGCTCTGTGAAAGATGTAATTGGCCAGACACCGCAGGCGGCGCCGTCGGGGGGCTCGCCGACCCTCGCGGCGGATCTGCTGGCCGCGGTCAGCGCGATCAGGCGGACCGCCCGCCGGGCCGCGCGCGGCGCCTGGCAGCAGCAGCCGCTGGCACCGGCGCAGTCAGAACTGCTCAGGCTGGCCGCGGCCAGGCCGGGCATCAGCGTCGCCGACGCCGCGCATGAACTGCGGCTCGCGCCCAACACGGTGAGCACGCTGGTCGGCAGGCTGACCGCCGAGGGCCTGCTCAACCGGGGCCGGGCGGCCTCAGACGGACGTTCGGTCCGGCTCACGGTGACGGACAAGGCCACCCAGCGGATCGCGGAATGGCGCGACCTGCGCGCCGACCTGGCCGCCAGGGCGCTCGACCGGCTGTCCGCCGGTGACCTGGAGGTCCTGGCCGATGCCGTGCCCGCGCTGCTGCGGCTCGCGGTGGAGCTCGACGAGCAGCACAGGGAACGCGCCGCGGCGGACCAGGACTGGGACCGGGACGCGGCACCGGAACGGCCATCACCGACCCGTCCGACCGCAACGATGTAAATCCGTGGCGGTTATAACCGCTACACCCTTACATCGTTGCGGCCGAGGATGCGGCCTGAGCGACCGGCGGGGCAGGATAGGGCTGACGGGGGCGGCCGGAGGCCCCAGCATGGGTGGCAGACACGGGGCCGGAGCGCCGGAACGGGGCACGGGCGGGGCCATGCGGGAAGATCGTAAGGAAAAGGCGAACCCATGAGCACGGGCGGCGGCGGCGCCGCAGCTCAGCCGGACGCGGACGGGGGCACCGCGTGCTTAGCATGCATCGCGCGGACGGGGGCACCGCGCGGCGCGGCGCCGCCGCATAGCGTCACGATACAAGCTTGCTCATACATGTACAAGTCGTAACCAGCAAGACACAAAAGTTTGTCTCAGCCGAACTCGCGCCCGGGAGTCAGACGTTCCGGGAACCTCGGCCGGGGCGCGGGCCCGCGGTCTCGGGCCTGGGACCCGGGTCGGGCAGGATCTTCCTGGGCTCGTCAGTATCTAAGCTGGGTGCAGACCTTGGACCAGGAGGAGGACTAAGGGCGTGGCCGAGTTCAGCTACACCGACCTGCTGCCGCTTGGGGCGGATGAGACGCGCTACCGGAGACTCGCAGGAGAGGTGGCGAGTAACCACGGCTCGTTCGGCAGAAAATTCCTGGAAGTAGAGCCGCAGCTGCTCACCGACCTTGCCAGTACGGCGATGCACGATATCGCCCATCTGCTGCGGCCCGCCCACCTCAGCCAGCTACGGTCCATCCTGGAGGATCCCGAGGCGAGTCCCAATGACCGGTACGTCGCCCGCGACCTGCTGAAGAACGCGTGCATCGCGGCCGGCGGGGTGCTGCCGATGTGCCAGGACACCGGGACCGCGATCGTGATGGGCAAGCGCGGCCAGCAGGTGCTGACCGACGGGCGGGACGAGGAGCACCTCGCGCGCGGGGTCTACGACGCGTACACCACGCTGAACCTGCGGTACTCCCAGCTCGCGCCGCTGACCATGTTCCAGGAGCGGAACACCGGGACCAACCTGCCCGCGCAGATCGAGATCTACGCGACAGGCGGGGAGGAGTACAAGTTCCTGTTCATGGCCAAGGGCGGCGGCTCGGCGAACAAGTCGTTCCTGTACCAGGAGACCAAGGCCGTGCTCAGCCCGGCCCGGATGGCGGCGTTCCTGGAGGAGAAGATCAGGTCGCTCGGCACCGCCGCGTGCCCGCCGTACCACCTGGCCATCGTGGTCGGCGGGACGAGCGCGGAGTACGCGCTGAAGACGGCCAAGTACGCGTCGGCGAAGTACCTGGACACGCTGCCGGTCGCCGGGTCGCCGTCCGGGCACGG